>JBBWVR010000027.1:0-6475 GCA_050256315.1 Gammaproteobacteria bacterium
TTAGCAACTTTTGTGCTTACCATTAAGAGTGCTTACCATTCTAGATGACCCGATGTATCATTGTATGGCAAAACATTACAAAGGGAAATAAACCTCAAGTTGTAGATGTTGTAGATTGAGAAATTATACAGTGGCACTATATTCGAGAAAATGAAAAGAATTGTTGTTATTTATCGAAGAATTTGATAAGCATGGCCAAATAGAGATAGTCTGTAGTGATTTTGTAAGCAAAGCACCATAGCGCGACTGTCGGCGCGCTATAGCGAATGCCATGGAATAACTAAAAGGAGGTATGCTAGATGCACACCCGACACACAAGGCTATTCCATAAAAAGACATTACTTGTAAACGAACAACATTTTCTTTTTCGTCTCCCCCAGGCGAAACGCACGCCTTTAGGTTAGATAAACTCTCATCTGTCGTTAATTGAATTATTTAGATGATTTCAACAAGCCGAGAATTATAGTATAAGCCCTATTGTAATTGGAAATTGTTTTGTAAATCAGCAGCATATAGAAAAGCGCGCCATTTCAAACTACAGAAAAAAACCATGAAAGCATACGCTTGACGCATCCCTTAAGGCGGAAGTTTTTTCATGAATTGGCGCATTCGCCAATGGTATAAAATAAGCAGATGTTTCTTGGCCTGCACATCCACCGATTTACACCCCTTCGATCATTAAACAGAAAAACAAATACCAACCTTCATTTAAATGACTCACAACAACCCTGAAACCACTGCATTATTAAGTAATCGTCACCACTCAGTGATGTTCAAAGAGTCTCTTGAGGGGCTTAATATTAAGCCCAATGGGATTTATATTGACGCTACTTTTGGCAGAGGTGGACACTCTCAAGGCATTCTCGAACTGCTGGGAGTGAAAGGCAGGTTAATCGGCCTAGATCAAGATTTGGATGCAGTGAATTACGCCAAATCAAACTTTCAAGATCAAAGGCTTAGCATATGCCACACAAGGTTCGACCAGCTGCAAGGCGTCCTAGAAGAGATGGGAATTTATGGGAAAATTGACGGCATTTTGATGGATCTTGGTGTCTCGTCACCACAGCTTGATAATGCTGAGCGAGGTTTCAGCTTTAATAAAGACGGTGTGCTTGATATGCGTATGAATCAAACACAAACAATGACAGCTGCAAAATGGCTAAAAGATACAAATGAAAAAGACATTGCTGATGCGCTTTATCAATTTGGTGAGGAAAAAAAGAGCTGGCGAATTGCTGCTGCGATTAAAAAATTTCAAGAAACCAAAGCCATCGAAACAACGCTTGAGCTCGCTAATATCATTGCCTCCGTTGTTAGATCTCACAAAAATAAACACCCGGCAACACGCTCTTTTCAAGCGATTCGAATTGTTATTAATGAAGAGCTGCAGCAACTCGCCAGCACGCTTGAGCAAAGTATTGGCGCTTTAAAGCCAGGTGGCAGACTGTCTGTCATCAGCTTCCATTCGATTGAAGATAGAATTGTAAAGCAATTTATTCGCAAACACTCTCAAGCCAAAGCCCTTCCTAAGGGATTGCCAATTATGGCGGAAACTGCAAACGACCTACCTCTTAAAAACTTAGGCAAGAAAAAGCCTTCTGCAGTAGAAATCAAAACAAACAAACGCAGCCGTAGCGCAATTCTTCGCCTAGCTGAAAAATGCTAAGATTTATCCGCACCACTTGGCTTGTTAGTACCCTCTTAATCATCCTCACTGTTGCCTTGTCGCTTTTAACCGTTTATTGGCACCATCAAATGTTTCAACTGTATGAAATTGAAACGCAAGTTAAAAAAGAAAATCAGAGCATCACCGCTATTAACAAGCAGTTATTAATGGAGCACTCAGAAGTGCTAAGCGGCATGGCTATTGTTGAAAAATCAGAAGAACTCTTAGGTATGCACTCGCCAGATAAAAAAATTAAAACATTGTCTTTGTGAAATTTACTCGAGTTCAAAATTATTGGAATAGACAAGGGCTAATTAAGTACAGCTTTTTCGTCATTATTGGGATTTTTATTTATCAGGCAATCAGTATTCACTCCCAACAATTGGACAATACTTCTCTGCAACAAAAAGCCGCCTTAAAATCTGAAAAAAGCCTCACTCAAAAAGCCTCACGAGGAAACATCCTAGATAGAAATGGAAACATCCTTGCCATCAGCCTGATTCAACAAAAAGTCAATCTAGATCCAACTCTTGTTCAAGATGAATTTATAACGATGTTGGCGGAGGCGCTGCAATTAACATTTGATGAGCTTGACGGAAAAATTAAAGAGAAACGACAAGCCAGTTCGGGTCGCAAACAACTCATCATTAAAGAGAATCTTGCACTAACCGACCCTATTATCATCAACCTTAGGGGGCTTAAAAAACAAAAGATTAAGGTCTGTAAATCAGCAATGATTACGCTCTCGAAAACACTACTGGAAAGAGCAAAAACCCTTGTCGGTATAGAAATTGATAGCAAGGATGAAATTGAAATCTTGCGTTGTAAGAATGAGAAAATCTCTGGCGTTGCTCTGCAATCATCAACGTTTCGCTATTATCCGAAAGCCGAATCCATTTCGCCACTACTCGGGCGAACCAACAACGAAAATATTGGCGCGTTTGGTATTGAGTCAGAATTTGACTATTTGTTAGCCGGCTCCGATGGTCAGGCAAAAATCACCACCAACAAAGAAGGTTCAAATATTTACTACCAAACAGAAATTTCTCAGGCGCTGCAACAAGGCGAAGACATTCAATTAACCATTGATGCAGACGTTCAATTTCATGTTTTTAACGCCATCAAAAAATCTGCAGAATTTCATTTGGCTGACTCAGCTTCAGCCATTGTTCTATCCGCTAATGGTGAAATATTAGCGCTGGCTAATTACCCCGCCGCAGATCCCAACGATCGTCAAAGCTACGATCCCCAAGATTACAGGAACCGCGTTTTGGCCGATAAGATAGAACCAGGCTCAACAATGAAACCCTTTACCATGTTGCTTGCGCTAAAAAAAGGCGTGATCACCGCTACCGATGATGAATTAATCGACGTAAGCAAATCCATTGGCCATATCAAAACCAACCCCGAAGCAAGAAAGTATGGTGACGCAATAACAGTGAAGAAAATTCTAGAGAAATCTCACAACTTAGGCACCGTCAATGTAATGGAGCGCCTTGCAGCGGAAGATGTTTATAAAACCTGGCAACTACTAGGGTTTGGTGAATACCAAGGCCTCATGCCAAGCATTGAAAACCCAGGCGTGCTTAGACACTATAGCACTTGGGGAATCGCCGATAAACGCACCATAGCTTACGGTCACGGCCCCATGAATACCAACCTTGCACAGCTTGCAAGGGCGTATTTAATTTTTGCCAACGAAGGAAACCTACCAAGCTTAAAATTGATAAAGGACAAGGAGTTAGTCGAAGAAAACACTCGAGTTTTCAGCGCTGAAGTCACCAATAGAATTAAAGAAATATTAGACTCTGTAGCATCCGACAATGGCTCAGGTTATCGAGCCAGTATTAACGGCTACGAAATCGGCGGCAAAACCGGTACGGCGGAAATGGTTATTGATGGGAGATACAGTAAAGACGGTGCAAAGCGCACCTATTTTGTCGGCTTCTCACCCGTCAAAAATCCTAAGTACATTATGGCTGTCAGACTGGATTACCCGAAGCAATGTTTCACTTCTTGGGACCCAAACTTAAGAAACCGTTGCGAGGGCTCCAATTCGGCAGCAATGGCATTTAAAGATGCGATGGAAAAAATACTGAACGCCGATGCCAGCATTCAACCAACAGCAGATCATTGAGATCTTCTCTAATTAAGTTTCGGTGTTTTTCGACGTTGTATGTCTTCCATAATTTTCTTTTCATCAGCACTAGTGCTTGCTATTGAGATAGAGGCGGAAGTTAAGTTTCTTTGATGTTGCTTTTCTGACATCGTCAAGGCGCTGAGAAACTCATCCCTTGCCTCATTTTCACTCAAACTTGGCTCCATCACGCAAAGTTGCTGTAAACGCGAATAAACCCTGGGTTTGGCCTCAAACGGCTTAATCAGTGCTTGCTGCGATATTTCCTCATCAATTTGGGCAGAATGGATCAACTCCAATAATACATTTGACTTGGGTAAGTGCCGCACTCTAAGCTCCACCGTATCATCTGCCAACACTGGATAATTCAACACACAATTAATCATTTTTGACATCAGGCCTTTCATGCCATTGTCTGGTGCTTTTTTTGCCACTGGCTCGTCATAAGCCATCTCTGCCATAGGTGGCATATCAAAGTTCGGTGGCACGTCGTGCACTACCTGCATAGGTGGCTCACTGTATTCACTTTGATTCATCATTTTTTCAACGTGCGATACGTCTTGACCAACCACTTGAGCAAGACCTTCAACCAACTGTTGACGGTACACAGAATAAGTGACAAGTTTAATAAGTGCCGAGGCTTGCTCTAAAAATAAAGTTTTGCCCTCAATGGTCTCGAATGGCACGTCAGATTTGATATGATCAAAAAGAAAGCTGGACAATGTTTGCGCCTTATCAATGCGCTGTGAGAACGTTTTGGCAGATTCACTTTGAATTAATGTATCTGGATCTTCACCATCAGGCAAAAGCAGAAACTTAATCATCAATCCTGCGGTCATTGCCGGTAGGGAAATTTGCAACGCCTTCCAAGCTGCCGCCCTACCCGCCTTGTCGCCATCAAAGCAAAAAACAATGGTATCAGTTGCTCTTGATAAAGTTTGCAGATGAGCTGGTGTGGTTGCTGTTCCGAGTGTAGCAACGGCTGTGGTAATGCCATGTTGATGAAGGGCGATAACATCCATATAACCCTCTACCACCAAGATATAATCAATTTTTCGAGAATATTTACGACAATGATGTAGGCCGTACAATTCCTTTGATTTTGAGAATAAGGGTGTTTCGGGAGAGTTTAAATACTTTGGATTATCTTTGTCAGAGAGCACGCGTCCACCAAAGCCAATAACATTGCCTTTAGCATTGTGAATAGGAAACATTAAGCGGTCACGAAAGCGGTCGTAATAATCACCCTCTTTGTCTTTTTTTGCAACCAACATACCAAGAGTATCTAGATCGATAAGTTTTTCGCTATCGGCCTTATTATGCTCATGCAGATTACTCCAACCCGGCGGCGCATAACCTAGTTCAAATCTCTTGGCTATTGCGCCACTTATGCCGCGCTTTTTGGCGTAATCAACAGCGCGCGCTTTCGCAGCAGAGCTTTTTAATTGCGTCTGGTAGTAATCACTCACCTCGCTCATCAGCTCGTTGTAGCGCTTAAAGCGTGTATCAACGGGTTTAACATTTTGGTCATACACAACCGAAACACCAGATTCTGAAGCCACCGTTTCTACTGCCTCAACAAAGTCCAAGTGGTCAAATTTTTTGATAAAGTCAATGGCGCCTCCACTTTCGCCGCAGCCAAAGCAATGAAAAATCTGCTTATTCGGCACCACAGTGAACGACGGTGTCTTCTCTTCATGAAAGGGGCAACAGGCTTTATAGTCTTTGCCTGCTTTTTTTAAAGGCACACGTTTATTAATTAGACCGACAATATCTACTCTATCCGACAAATCGTTGATAAAATCTCTGTCAATAAATGGCATAAACTAGGCTGCAATAATCGCGTGAAAATCTCTTCATTTTAATGGAGACCTTTACATAAATCATTTTAAAATTTGCTGAGTGATAAAAATGAATAAAAAATGTGTAAAAATTTAAAATTAATAGTACTAGCTATTGTTGAGAATTTTTGTGCACTTTTTAGCATTTTTCGCCACAGCCCTTTGGGATAAGGGGTTTTTTTTGCCAGAGGGAAGGCCCTATAGTCCATTTTCCCGCGTTAATTTTTTTCGCTAGCCAACAAGTAGAGCTTTAAATAATATGCCTTGTAAAATAATAGAAATTCCACTATCAAATCTAGAATAATTTATGCAAAGGCCTAAATGACAAATACTGAATTTTTTCGGCCAAAATATCTGCCAACTTGGATATTAATTCTACTGATGAAGATTGGCGTCTTCATTCCGTTCAAAATGCAAGTTTTTCTGGGAAAAAACATGGGAAAATTATTCTACCCCCTGTTTCCAAAATTTAGAAAAATCGCAACCATCAATGTTCAACGGTGCTTTCCTGAGAAAAGCATAGACCAAGTGAATACTTTGGTGAAAAAACACTTCGAGTCTATTGGCGTTAGTTTTTTTGAAATTGCAAATGCTTTTTATGGCGCAGACAAAAAAATTCAGAAAATGCTTACAATTGAAAACGAGCACTATCTGATAAACGCAATGAAAAACGAGGGTGGTGTGATCATTCTGTGCTCGCACTTTATGCCGCTTATGCTTGGGAGTCGCGCGCTATCTCTAAAGCACACCATTGCCAGTATCTATCGCCCACAAAACAACCGCCTTTTTGACAAAATAATGGTCAAAGGTCTTACCAATGGTGGTGGCATA
>JBBWVR010000028.1:0-10763 GCA_050256315.1 Gammaproteobacteria bacterium
ATTGATTGAATAATGATACGCGCAAAACTTGAGAAGATAGACTATTGAATTATTATATATTGTTGTTATTTTAATCAATGTTTATAATAACTCGATGATAGAACAAAATTCACTATGTGTGTTTGGGTGTTTTACCGACAGTATGGCTACCTCTTTTTCAATAACGCCATTATTCCGTAGCCGTTTTAGGCGTTTTTGCACCGCTGCAGATGATAGATTAACCTGTTGGCTAATGACTTCTGCGGTGAGGCGTGAATTATTCTGAACGATACGCAGAATATCGTAATCCAATTTATCCATTTGATGAAATTCGTAATGTTTAAAAGTATTCTATATTGATTTAGAAATGATAGGCGCAAACTTGAGAAACTAAGTTGTTGACTTATTCTATATTGTTTTTATTTTAATCAATGTTTATAACGACTCGATGATAGAACAAAACTCATTATTGCCATTGCAAGACTATCTTGAGTTGGTGCGCCATGATTTTCATCGACAGCCAGAACTTGGGTTTCAAGAGGTGAAAACGAAAGAAAAAATTGTGCAATTTTTGCAACAAGCTGGCCTAGAGGTGTACGAAGGTATTGGTGTGGTGGGTGTTCTAAGCTGTGGCAGCTCCAAACGCATGATAGGAATACGTTCCGATATGGACGCCCTGCCTATTCTTGAAACAACGGGTCTTGAGTACGAATCTCAAGCAAAAGGAGTTATGCATGCATGCGGACATGACGGGCATATGGCGATGTTGCTCGGAGCAGTTAAAATCTTGGCAGAAGAAGAAAGTTTTGACGGGAAGGTGGTTTTTTTCTTTCAGCCAAACGAAGAAAACGGCCTTGGCGCACGTGCAATGATTGATGAAGGGGTCCTAGAGCAATTTCCGATAGAGGAAATTTATGCTATTCATAATTTACCGGGTGCGCCCTTGGGTCAAATATCCACTCGTCCAGGCTTCATTTGCAACAGTGAAAGCTTGTTTGAATTTAGTATCGTCGGTCAAGGTGGTCATGCTTCAATGCCCCAACTTGGTGTTGATACGATCTTGGTTGGCAGTGAGCTTGTGCAGGCATTGCAAAGTATTGTCGCGCGAAAATTAGCGCCAGATACCGCTGCAGTAGTTTCGGTAACCGAATTTACAACCGACGGTAAGCGCAATGTTTTACCTGGCAGGGCAACAATTAAAGGCGACGTGCGCGCTCGTTCCGCAGACGATCGGGACACTATTGAACGATTTATGCGCCAAATTGCAAATGGTGTGGCGATGACGCATAATGTTGAAATCCATTTTAGTTTTAATACAGAAGTCGTCGAAACGGTGAATGCTGTTTTACCAACAAACGCTGTTATCCATGCCGCAGAAATGCTCGGTTATGAGGTGATTCCTGATAGAGAGCCGATGAGCTTTACAGAAGATTTTGCTTATTTTTGCAACGCTGTACCAGGCTGCTTGTTGTTGCTTGGCAACGGGGAACAGGGTATGTCGGGGCGGCCATTACACGCCTCAGACTACGACTTTAATGACTCTCTTTTGACAATAGGTGCGCAGTTCTGGGCCCAATTGGTGCGCGATCGCCTCCCTCAAAATATATAATTAAACATACAAGGACCCTTCATAATGACAACTGTTTTTGAAAATGCCAACGTTTGCTACACATCAGGAAAGCCTAATTCCCATACTGCTGCTTATGAGGTTCTCCCTCAACAAGGGTTTAAGACTGCCATCTCAGAAATTACCCAGTGGCAAGGTTATGCAGCAACCCCGCTTCATGATTTAAAGGGATTATCGCGGAGTTTGGCTGTGGCTGAAATTTATTACAAGGACGAAGGTCCTAGATTTGGCTTGGGTAGTTTTAAGGCGTTGGGTGGTTCATATGCTGCATTGTTGGTCCTGCAAAGGGAGATCGGTAAAAATTTGGGACAGGAAATAAGCTTAAGCGATATCCGTACTGGTAAATACAAAAAAAAGGCAGCAGAAATTACCTTGGTTTCTGCAACTGACGGCAATCATGGTCGCTCATTGGCATGGGGTTGTCAGCGTTTTGGCGCACCATGTAAAATCTATATTCACGCAGAGGTCAGTGAAGGTCGGGCAGAGGCAATGCGTGACTTAGGTGCAGAAGTGATTCGCATAGATGGAGATTACGATGACTCGGTAGATCTTGCTCGTAGTGAGGCTGAGGAAAACAATTGGTTTGTTGTATCAGACACCTCTTGGCCTGGATATTTTGAGCCACCTCGTGACGTTATGCACGGTTACGGCGTGATGATGCATGAGATTAGTGAGTCTCTAACTCAGGCGCCAACCCATGTTTTTATTCAAGGTGGTTGTGGTGGTTTTGCAGGCTCAGTCTGCGCATCTATCCGCCAGATTTGGGCTGATCAGGCGCCAAGAATTGTAATTGTAGAGCCCCATATCGCCAACTGCTTATTTGAGAGCTCAAAGGCAAACAAAGCACTATTTGTTAAAATCAATGAGGAAAGCATTATGGCCGGTCTGTCTTGTGGAGAGGCATCAGGTTTGGCGTGGGATATCATTGCCGAAGAGGCAAGTGATTTTGTCACCATTCCTGAGGCAGTTGTTGCACCTGCAGTTAGATTACTAGCCAAGGCTGAAAGCGGGGACACTGTTATTGAGGCGGGTGAAAGTGCAGTGGCTGGGCTTGCCGCGCTTATCTGTGCTGCCAAGCAAAGCGATGTTCGCGAGCAACTTGGTTTGAATGAATCCTCTCGCGTTTTATTATTTGGCTCTGAAGGTGTAACGGATAGAGCAATATTTGATGAGATTATGACAGGAGACGTTTATGGCTAATATTCCAGAACGCGGCTTTCCAGTTGGAGAGTTTGAGGTAAGATTGAGTCGCGTCCAAGCCTTGATGGTGGCGCAAAATTTGGATGGAATTCTGCTGATGACGGAACCGGAAGTGCGCTATTTTAGTGGATTTCATACACTTTTTTGGCAAAGCCCTACACGCCCTTGGTTTTTATTTATACCGATTGAGGGTAAACCGATTGCCATTATTCCGGAAATTGGTGCAGCATTGATGCGAGAAACTTGGATTGAGGATATTCGCACGTGGAGTGCGCCTTCACCAGATGATGATGGTATTAGTTTGTTGCTTGATTTACTTGGACCATTATCGAAACAAGACTCTCGCTTGGGTATTATGAAAGGCCATGAAACCAGTTTACGAATGCCGCTGGCCGATTATGAGCGTTTGATGTCCTTACTTCCAGGTCTTGATTTGGTTGATGCAACCAAATTGGTTCGCAGCCTGAGGATGGTCAAGTCAGAAGCTGAAATTGAAAAAATTGCTCATATTTGTGCTATTGCATCGAATGCTTTTGCCCGTGCAAATGAAATCTTCTACGAAGGCCAGCCTTTTGTGGAAACATTTAGGGCTTTTCGTATGGAGTGCTTGGCACAAGGGGCAGACGATGTGCCTTATTTGGCAGGCGGTGCTGATGTTGGAGGCTATCGAGATATTATTTCGCCTCCTTCGCAGCGCTTGCTGCAGGCGGGTGATATTCTGATGTTAGACACAGGCGCCACTTTTGACGGATATTATTGTGATTTTGATCGTAATTATGCAATTGGCAAAGATGATGAATTGTCTCGTCGAGCGAATGATACACTTTGGCGCGCAACAGAAGCCGGATTGGATGCTGCAAGGCCCGGCACTACATGCCGAGAATTATTTCAGGCGATGAACGAGGTTGTTGCAGAAATGGATTGTTCAGAGGGTAGTGTTGGGCGAATGGGGCACGGTTTGGGTATGCAATTGACAGAACAACCTTCTCATGCGGCTTTTGACGAGACGGTGCTTGAGGAAAACATGGTTATCACTTTAGAGCCTTCACTTAGTTATGGTGATGGGCGTATTATGGTGCACGAAGAAAACATCGTTATACAAAAGGGTACGCCGCGTCTCTTGTCTAAACGCGCCGATCAAGAACTGCCAATTATTGGCAAGGGTTAAATGAAGTTAGACTTTACAATAGATAAAGGCATCGGCAGCAAAGCAACAATGGGGCTGATTGTTTTGCAGACCGATGAGACAATTGAATCTGAATTTGCAAAAATTCTGCCAAAAGATGGTGTGGTGCTTTATCACAGCCGCATACCCATGTGCAATGAGGTCAATTCCGATACACTAAAGCAAATGCAGATGGACATACCGACCTCTGCCGGTCTGTTACCGCCCGCGCTAAAATTTGATGTTATCGGTTATGGTTGCACCTCTGGCGCCACTGTTATTGGTCCACAAGCTGTGTGCGATGCAATTCAGAAGGCTCACCCAGAGGCGAAGGTGACAGACCCTCTCAGCGCCATCATTGCCGCATGTGAGGCGCTTAATGTGAAAAAACTGGGCTTTCTCACACCCTACGTCGCTGAAGTCTCGGCACAAATGCGTGAGAAGCTAGAAACTTCGGGTCGTAGTGTTGTTGCTTTTGGTTCTTTTGAAGAATCTGAGGATCGGGTTGTCGCTAAAATTAGTGAGACCTCTATCCTTTCGGCTATAGAATCTGTTGCCTCGCAATCCGAGTGTGATGCAGTTATTGTTTCCTGTACCAGTTTGCGCATGACAGGCATTGTTGAAGAAGCTGAAGCCCGTATCGGCAAACCTGTTATATCGAGCAATCTTGCCATGGCTTGGCATATGATGGCGCTTGCCAAATTGCCTCAAACACAAAATGAATTGGGTGAATTGTTTCGGAGCTATGCTGGTGCATAATGACTAAAGTTGATCTGAATAACTAAAGAAAAATGGCAAAATTACTCACAAAAGAGCAAGTTGAGCAATTCCATGAGAATGGCTTTATTTCACCGATTCGAGTAATGCCTGAAGCCGAAGCTTTATTGATAAAAGAGCAGATCGAAGAGGTTGAAAAATCTTTTCCAGATGAAATCAATTCAGAAAGCCGCAACAATCTCCACCTTTCTTTCTCCTTTCTTGATGATCTTGCGCACCACAGTGTTGTTGTGGATGCTATAGAGGATTTGATTGGTCCAGATATTGCCTTGTGGGCGTCAGTGATGTTTTCTAAAGATTCCTCGTCTAACCATTATGTGAGTTGGCATCAGGATGCTACCTATATGGGCATGAACAGTTATGATTTCCCAACTCCTTGGATTGCGTTAACGCCGAGCACGGTTGAGACAGGCTGCATGTCAATGATTCCTGGCAGTCACAAGAAAAACATCCGAAAACATGAAGATACTTTCGATGAGTATAATATCCTAACCCGAGGCCAAGTGATTCAAGGTGTTGATGAATCAAAGGCTGTTGACCTAATCCTAAAACCAGGAGAAATGTCGATTCACCATGGTGCAATTATTCATGGCTCTAAACCCAATAAAAGCAATCAAAGGAGAATCGGCTTTGCACTGCAATCCTATATGTCGCCTAATGTCGTGCAACTGGTCGGTAGAAATATGTGGATGCATGTGCGGGGTGAGCAAAGACAGGATAGTGATTATGTAGCTCTGTGTCGTCCGCAATACAATATGGATCCTCAAGGCGTTTTTCAGCGCAGAATGGCCAATGAAAACTTGTCAAATATTCTCTATAAAGGATCAAAAATAACACGCAAATATTAGCCGGTTTTTGAAACTTAAATTGTTGATATTGCAGTCGTGTTATTATCTTTGTGTATTTGTTACTGGCTTTAGTGTGATTTCAAAAAATAAGAGTGTGTGTCAATGAACAAGAATCACCCTTTGGTTTCTGTGGATTGGCTCTATGAAAATATAGGCGATGAAAATCTGATGATTTTGGACGCAAGTATGGACAAAGTACTTGGTAAAGAGCCTATTGTCTACGATAGTTTTTACTGTATTCCGAATGCCCAAAAGTGCGACATCGAAAACAACTTTCACAATGTTAGCAGCGCACAACCCAATACCATGCCAACGGTAGAGCAATTTACATTTGAAGTGCAAAAGCTGGGGGTTAACGCTAACAGTGTTGTGATTATTTATGACAATCAGGGGATTTACTCTGCGCCAAGGGCTTGGTGGATGTTTAAATCAATGGGGCATAAAAATGTTTACGTACTTGATGGCGGATTACCCGAATGGCGTGATAAAGGCTACGTCACAGCTGAATACTATAGTTCAAAGTCCAAAGGTGATTTTGTGGGAGATTTTATAGCTGGCACAGTTTGTAATTCTGAAACCGTTCTGCAGGCGATTGATGAGAAGGGCATAATTGTTGTTGATGCCAGAGCAAATGCTCGTTTTGTGGGGACAGCGGCCGAACCGTATACGGGCTTACGAAGTGGCCATATTCCAAAATCCGTTAACATTCCCTTTCTTGATTTATTAAGGGGATGCCGCTTTAAGGCGCAAGAGGATATTCGTGATATCTTTTTACAACAAGGCGCTTTGGATAAAAAACTGATCTGTTCATGTGGCTCGGGTATTACCGCTTGTACGGTGATATTGGCGGCCAGTATTATCGATGCAGAAGATCTGTGTCTTTATGATGGCTCATGGAGTGAATGGGGAAGTAACTCTAAACTTCCCATTGAAAAATAACAATGAAAAAGAAAAACATTCTTGTGTTCAAGCACATGCCATCGCAAAATCCTGGCGTATTTCGTGATTTTGCAGAGGTGCAAGGCGTTGAGTTTGTTGAAATCGATTTACATGCGGGGGATCGGATTCCAGAGCTGAGCGACTTTGATGCGCTTTGGGTGATGGGCGGCTCAATGAATGTTTGGGAAGAGGATCAATATCCTTGGTTGATTGAGGAAAAACAGGTTATTAGGCGTGCAGTAAATGAGCTCAATATGCCTTTTCTGGGTATTTGTCTGGGACATCAATTACTCGCTGAAGCTATGGGTGGCAAGGTTGATAAGACTGAGCGTTATGAAGTTGGTTTGTTTGAGGTAAGTCCAACTGCGCAGGGATTGAATCACCAACTGTTGCAAGACATTCCAAGCTCATCACAATGGGTAAACGTGCATTTAGCGGAAGTGGTCAAGGCGCCTGAACAAGCCGTGATTCTAGCAACATCCAGCCATTGTGATAACCACATAATGCAACTAGGAGAAAATGCCTTCTCATGCCAGTTTCATCCTGAAGTTTGCGACCATACGGTAGAGCAGTGGATGCAAATTCCAGGCATCCTTGAGACTTTGGGTGGGTTGCTTGGGGCAGAAGGTTTGGCTTATTTTAAATCCAGTATTGAGGACAATTTACTTGCTAACAATGCCGCTTCGTTAACCTTATTCAGGAACTGGTGTGGGCTAGTTTTTGTTTAGATCATGATGACTTATTCAGAAACTCTTAACTATTGGTTTTCGGCTAAGAATAAAAAACATTGGTTTAATTCCACACCTCAGATCGATATCGAGATTCGAGAAAAGTTTAAAGACTTGTGGGAAAGTGCTGCGGCTGGCAAACTTAACTCTTGGCAAAAAAGTCCAGAAAGTGCTTTGGCGCTCATTATTGTATTGGACCAATTGCCGCTGAATATGTTTCGTGGGAAAGCCAAGTGTTTTGCAACGGAGACAAAAGCCTTAGAGGTTGTGTTAAAGGCTATTGAAAAAGGTTACGACAAGAAAATGCGTAATCATAAATTGATGTTTTTGTTAATGCCTCTGGCTCATAGTGAGAAATTGAGTGATCAAGACTTGCATGTGAAATTAATTCAAAGGTATGCGTTACGCGGGCAAGTGTCTTTAATGCTTTCCCTAAGATTTGCCAAACACCATAGAAACTTAATTAGAGAGTTTGGTCGCTTCCCCCATAGAAATACAATACTTGGTCGTGAAAGCACTAAAGCAGAATTGGATTATCTTGCTTCTAAACGCGCTTTCACTGGCTAACTGGAAAACGCAATC
Organism: Gammaproteobacteria bacterium; assembly: GCA_050256315.1. Classification (GTDB taxonomy): domain Bacteria; phylum Pseudomonadota; class Gammaproteobacteria; order PS1; family Pseudothioglobaceae; genus Pseudothioglobus. The sequence goes on from JBBWVR010000028.1 coordinate 7,846, forward strand.
TCATTATTGACAACTTTTGCCTGAATTGTTGAGCCCGAGCTGTATTCGCCCGCGAGTATTTTCTGAGACAGTGGGTTTTCAAGCAGTTGCTGGATTGTTCTTTTTAGTGGTCTTGCGCCAAAAACCGGGTCATAACCCCGCTCAACAATCAAATCCATCGCCTCATCGCTCATTTTAAGGGATAGGCCTAAGTCGGACAGTCTTGAGCAAAGCTGCTCAATTTGGAGTACTGCAATACTTTTGATTTGTGGCTTTCCAAGATTGTCAAAGATGACAATTTCGTCAATTCGATTAACAAATTCTGGTCTGAAATGCTCACTAACCAGTTGTGTTAGCTCGTTCTGTAGATCTTTCCCGGGGTTTTCTTGGATGAGGTTTGAACCCAAGTTGGATGTCATCACAATCACGGTATTTTTAAAATCAACCGTGCGACCCTGGCCATCCGTTAGGCGGCCATCATCCAATACCTGTAACAAAACATTAAAGACATCTGGATGGGCTTTTTCAATTTCATCTAGTAAAACAATGGAATACGGTTTGCGTCGCACGGCCTCGGTAAGTACACCACCTTGTTCGTAGCCGACATAACCTGGCGGTGCGCCAATCAGTCGGGCGACCGAGTGCTTTTCCATAAATTCACTCATATCGATGCGCACAATGGCTTGTTCAGTATCAAATAAGAACTCTGCTAGGGCTTTTGTGAGTTCTGTTTTACCTACCCCAGTTGGCCCCATAAAAAGGAAAGAGCCGTCAGGCCGAGAAGGGTCCGATAGTCCAGCACGGGCGCGACGAACAGCATCAGAGATAACTTCAACCGCTTTTTCTTGACCGATCAGACGCTGGTGAAGGATGGACTCCATTTGCAGTAGTTTGTCTCTTTCACCCTCCATCATTTTATCCACTGGGATACCCGTCCAACGAGCAACAATGTGGGCGATTTCGTCTTCAGTTACTTTATTTTTAAGGAGTGTCATGTTGTCACTATCAATACTTTCAGCCTGAATGATTTTTGCTTCTAACTCGGGAATAATGCCATATTGCAATTCACTCATTTTTCCTAGATCACTGTTACGATGTGCTGCCTCAAATTCTAATTTGGCTTGCTCAAGCTCTTCTTTTAACTGTTGCGTCCCTTGTACGAGGGACTTTTCCTTTTTCCAAACCTCTTCTAAGTCGGCGTATTCCTTTTCAAGTGTTTTAATGTGAATTTCTAGCTCTTTGAATCTTTCTTTAGAGGCTTTGTCTTTTTCTTTTTTCAGCGCCATGCGTTCGATTTTAAGTTGCACCAACTTACGATCCAGCTTGTCCATTGACTCGGGTTTGGAATCAATTTCCATGCGTATTTGTGAGGCGGCCTCATCGATCAAATCAATCGCTTTATCGGGTAACTGTCTGTCGGTAATGTAGCGCTGAGAGAGTTTTGTCGCGGCAATAATTGCTGGGTCGGTAATCTCTACACCATGATGCACTTCGTATTTTTCTTTAAGACCACGCAGGATGGCAATGGTGTCTTCTTCACTGGGTTCATCCACCAATACTTTTTGAAAGCGACGCTCCAAGGCCGAATCTTTTTCAATGTATTGACGGTATTCGTCCAATGTCGTTGCGCCCACACAGTGAAGATCACCACGCGCTAGGGCTGGCTTTAACATATTGCCAGCATCCATCGCGCCGTCAGTCTTGCCGGCACCGACCATGGTGTGCAGTTCGTCAATAAAGAGAATCACCTGCCCTTGCTCAGCTTCCAGCTCTTTTAAAACAGCTTTTAGACGCTCTTCGAATTCGCCACGATATTTAGCACCGGCAACAAGTGCCGCCATATCGAGTGATAAAACACGCTTGCCTTTAACGCCTTCAGGCACTTCACCATTGATGATGCGTTGTGCTAAACCCTCAACAATAGCCGTTTTACCTACCCCTGGCTCACCAATCAGTACCGGGTTGTTTTTCGTGCGACGTTGCAATACCTGGATGGCGCGACGGATTTCAGAGTCACGGCCAATGACAGGGTCAAGCTTACCGTCAATAGCGCTTTGGGTTAAATCTGTGGTGTATTTTTCTAAAGCCTGTCTTTGTGTTTCGGTATTTTGTTCGTTCACGCTCTGTCCTCCTCTAAGTTTTTCAATGGCTTGTGTAATTTGTGTTTTGTTGGCACCGCAATCTTTTAAAAGTTGAGCGGTTTTATCGGTTGACTCAAGGAGTGCAAGTAGAAATAATTCAGTTGACAGGTAAGCATCTCCTTTTTCACCAGCCAATTTATCTGTTTGATTTAAAAGACGCAATAAGTTTTGTGAAATATTAACCTCACCATTGGGCTTGTCTATTGTGCCAAGCGCGTCTAGGGCCTGTGTTAGTTCGTTCGAGAGTTGACTTGTATCGACTTTGGATTGCACCAAGATATTGCTGACACTGCTCGTCGTATCATCCATCATTATTTTCAGTACGTGGAGCCCATCAATAACGCTGTGATCGCTTCTAACTGCTAGTGATTGTGCGCTGGCTAAGTCTTGCTGAAATTGGCTGGTTAATTTATTAATATCCATTGTCTAAATCAGTATCTATAGTGTTCAATACCTTTTATTTATGGGATGATTGGCACTTTTCAAGTGACAAGCCATAAAGCCATCAATGAGCAGCATGCTGAGTATCGTATTATTTGAGCCAGAAATTCCCAACAATACTGGCAGTATTATTCGTCTGTGTGCCAATATGGGGGCAACACTGCATTTGATTAAACCTTACGGCTTTGAGATAACTGATAAGCGCTTACGAAGAGCAGGGCTGGACTACAAAGATTTAATGTGTATGATGGAGTACGACGACTTTGATGATTACCTTGATAAAGCCAATCCCGCTCGTGTTTTTGTTGTCAGTTCAAAGGTGAGCACAAATTACACCGAAGTGAGTTATCAAAAAGG
>JBBWVR010000029.1:0-8412 GCA_050256315.1 Gammaproteobacteria bacterium
ATGGCGGAGAGAGAGGGATTCGAACCCTCGATAGGAGATAAATCCTATACACCCTTAGCAGGGGCGCGCCTTCAGCCACTCGGCCATCTCTCCAAAGAAAACGTATTATACTGTATTTATTTCTCTTAAGTTATTTGTGTAATAGAGGAAAATTGTAACATCAATTAAACCATTAAATCTGGCAGAATCCAGCGGTAAATACCGATCAAATCAATCGTCATAAAAACGGTGTTAAGTATGATTAACGCCTTGTCTTTATTATTAATTCCTTGGATTAGCCAACAACAAGATGAGATCAAAAAAACTAAAAATGCATACTTAGAGTAGGAAGTATTAAGAGCGATAGTGATGCCACCTGTAACGCCGGTGACGGTGCCGATCCAGCCAAACATTATTCTACGATCTCGAAGTCGTGGGTGACGTTTGCTGTTTTGGCCATCATAATCGAGGCCGAACAATATTTATCAGCGGAAAGGCTTATCGCCTTTTTTACTTTTGCAGGGTTGAGGTCTGAGCCTTTAACAACAAAATGAATGTGAATATTGGTAAAAACTTTAGGGTGTTCGTCGGCGCGTTCAGCACTCACTTCAGCAACACAATCGTCAATATTTTCACGCATCTTTTTCAGCGTGCTCACCACATCAACCGTGGTGCAGCCCGCCATCCCGATAAGAAGCATTTCCATGGGTCTAATGCCCATGTTGTTGCCACCAACATCCGGTGGGCCATCCATTACCACAGCGTGTCCACTGCCAGATTCGCCGACCATCATCATGCCGTCGATCCATTTAACTTTAACGTTCATAGAAAAACTCCTTTAACTGTTGCCCTGGGCTTTCATGTCGCATAAATGCTTCGCCTACCAAGAAGCCGTAAACATTATTCTCATGCATTAAGGCCACATCTTCTCTAGACAAAATACCGGATTCGGTAATCACCAGCGTGTCGTCATTAATTTCACTGAGTAAGTCGATTGTTGTTTGCAAAGAGACCTCAAAAGTACGAAGATTGCGATTATTAATACCAACCATTGGCAAGTCCAGCGTGAGGGCGCGTTTTAATTCTGCCAAATCATGCACTTCTACCAACACGTCCATGCCGAGCGATGTCCCTAAATCATAGAGTGTTAGAAGTTCGTTATCGCCAAGGCAAGAGACGATTAGCAAGATGCAGTCCGCACTCATTGCTCGCGCTTCGTAAACTTGGTAAGGTCTAACGATAAAGTCTTTACGAATTACCGGCAATGATACAGCCGCTCTTGCTTTAATTAAGTATTGAGGATCGCCTTGGAAAAAATCTCTATCGGTCAAAATAGAAAGACAACAAGCACCACCTTGTTCATAGCTTTTGGCAATTTCTACTGGATTAAAATTCTCACGCAAAACGCCCTTGCTTGGCGAGGCCTTTTTAATTTCTGCGATAACCGCACTTTCACCGCGTTCGGCTTTCGCTGCCAAAGCACTATAAAAACCTCTTGGCTTATCGCCAAAGTTGGCATGTTCCATCATCCGCTCTATTGAGACGTGCCTGATAGATTCCTCGATTTCTTCGTGCTTGCGCTTGACGATTCTTTTGAGTATGTCTGGCGTTTGAGTAGTCATGGCTTGATTGAATAAATAACAAAGGTTATTTTAAACGAAACCAAGTTATATTAAAGCTGAGTTAAGCAGTGCTTTGGTATCTGTTTCTACGAAGTTTATACACTTTGAGAATAAGTAGTGCATCAGCTCAGTTGTTACGAAACTTGTACTGTTGGTATAATCTGGTTTTATATTAAAGACTTGAGTATTAAGGGTGAACCTACTAAACTTCCAAGCCGCCATCGACCAGCCTTTTTTCCTCATTGCAGGCCCTTGTGTTATTGAGTCTGAATCACTAGCAATGGAAACAGCTGCGTACTTAGCGCAAGTTACCGCCGATCTCGGTATTAACTTTATCTATAAATCTTCTTTTGATAAAGCCAACAGGACGAGTGCCGATAGTTTTCGGGGTTTAGGAATAGCTGAAGGCTTAAGAATACTGGATAAAGTAAAGAATGAAATAGGTGTCCCAGTGCTGACCGATGTACATGAAGATACACCTCTTGATGAGGTTGCGTCAGTGGTAGACGTGCTACAAACTCCTGCTTTTTTGGTGCGTCAAACCAATTTTATTCAAAACGTCTGCAAGCAAGGTTTGCCGGTCAATATTAAAAAAGGCCAGTTTCAAGCGCCTTGGGATATGAACAATGTGGTTGATAAAGCCAAAGCAACCAACAACCAACAAATTATGGTGTGTGATCGAGGCACATCTTTTGGCTACAATACGCTTGTCTCGGATATGCGTGGTTTAGCAAGCATGCGCTCAACTGGATGCCCAGTGGTATACGATGCCACACATTCAGTGCAGCAACCCGGTGGGCAAGGTGTAACTTCAGGCGGCCAAAGAGAAATGGTGCCCGTATTGGCAAGGGCGGCTGTGGCTGTGGGAATCTCGGGTTTGTTTATGGAAACACACCCGGATCCTGCTAAAGCTAAGAGTGATGGGCCAAATTCGATGCCAATTGACAGAATGGCTGAGCTGCTTAAAACATTACAGGATATTGACGCTGTGGTAAAAAATAATGGGTTTTTAGAGGATGGGTTAAATGACTAGAATTGCAATTTCCGGTGCGAACGGCCGTATGGGTCAAACTTTGGTTGAAGCGGCAGGACTGAATTCGAATATTGAAGTTGGTTGTGCAGTAGACCTGGGTGATAATCTTGAAGAGATGCTTGATAGCTTTGATGTTTTGATTGATTTCACGCGTCCCGAAGCAACTCTTGAGTATTTAGCTATTTGTCAAAAAGCCGGCAAGGGTATGGTAATTGGCACGACAGGATTTAGTGATGAAGAGCTATTGCTCATTGAGGCGGCAGCCAATGATATCGCTATTGTTTTTGCGCCGAACATGAGTGTCGGTGTTAATTTAACGCTTAAGCTGTTAGATACGGCAGCTAAAGTTTTTGGCGAAGATGCAGATATTGAAATCATCGAGACACACCATCGTTACAAAGTGGACGCGCCATCTGGCACTGCGTTAAAGATGGGCGAAGTGGTGGCTAATGCATTGGGTAGAGATTTGAGTGCTTGCGCAGTTTATGGTCGCGAAGGCATTGAAGAGCCACGCAGCCGACAAACCATTGGCTTTTCAACGATAAGAGGTGGCGATGTTGTGGGCGATCATACGGTGAGTTTTTTTATGGAAGGCGAGCGTGTTGAGATAACGCACAAAGCTTCTTCAAGAATGACGTTTGCTAATGGCGCCGTTCGGGCGGCGAGCTGGTTAAACGGAAAACAAAGTAAACTGTATTCCATGCAAGATGTGCTGGATTTATAAAATTTAAGAGAGAATTATGATGTTATATGCCATTATTTCTGAGGATGTTGAGAATTCATTAGAAAAACGTATGAGTGCAAGACCTGCACATATTGAGAGACTGAATCAACTCAAGGATGAGGGCCGTTTAATTTTGGCCGGCCCGCACCCTGCAATTGACACTAATGAGCCGGGTGAGGCCGGCTTTACTGGCTCGCTTGTTGTTGCGGAATTTCATGATTTGACTGCTGCACAGGCCTGGGCGGACGCTGACCCTTATGTTGCTGCCGGTGTGTATCAGAGTGTTGCCGTCAAAACATTTAAAAAAGTACTGCCCTAATCAGCCCTATGAACGCTGATGTTGTTATTCTTGGCGGTGGTGCGGCTGGGCTAATGTGTGCAATCGAGGCTGGAAAGCGTGGTCGCAAGGTTGTTTTGATTGAAAAGGCCAAAAAAATCGGAAAAAAAATTCTAATCTCAGGCGGCGGTCGTTGCAACTTTACCAATCTATATACTGAGCCTGAGTCCTATTTATCACCCAATTCTCATTTTCACAAATCTGCTTTGTCGCGTTACACGCAATGGGATTTTATTGCTTTAATGGAAAAGCATCATTTACAGTGGACTGAGAAAACCTTGGGTCAGTTGTTCTGCGATCAAAAAGCCCCCGCCGTTGTTGACATGTTGCTTGATGAGTGTCGACGGGCAGGTGTTGTTATTGTGCTTGATAGTATTGTAGAAAAAATAGAATTTCAAAAGAAATATACGATTACAACGCAAGCTCAAACTGTCAGTGCCGAATCACTTGTCATAGCAACAGGCGGGCCGTCCATTCCTAAAATGGGTGCTACAGATTTTGGCTTGCAAATTGCAAAGCAGTTTGGCATGAAATCCAACTCATTCAAACCGGCCTTAGTGCCGTTTACTTTTCAACAGCATGACATTGATCGGTATTTTAAAGATCTTTCCGGTTTGTCGCTTGATGCGATCGTCATGTGTAGTGGTATTAGCTTTAGAGAGGGCGTGCTGATTACTCATCGAGGCATTAGCGGACCGGCCGCATTACAGGCGTCATCTTATTGGCATAAAGGCGACGAACTTGTTATTAATTTATTGCCGGAAGTGGATGCTGTTAGTGTCCTACTTGAGGCGCAGCAAGCGCGCGGAAAGGCTGCACTTAAAACTATTTTGACTGAGCTATTACCAAGAAGGTTCGCCGAAAGACTGGGAAATACTTTGCTCGAAATTGAGTTGGCCGAGTTAACTTTGGGGGAAATAAAACAAAGCGATTTAAAACAATTTGCCGTGTTGCTTAACCATTGGTCTTTGCGGCCTAGTGGCACAGAAGGGATGCGCACTGCAGAGGTGTGCACTGGAGGGGTTAATGTGAATGGCTTGTCATCGAAAACGATGGAGTCAACAAAACAGATAGGCTTGTATTTTATTGGTGAAACAGTTGATGTGACGGGATGGTTGGGCGGTTACAATTTTCAGTGGGCTTGGTCGTCCGGCTGGGCTGCGGGACAATACGTGTAGGGCTCTCCTTGATATCTATATTAAGGAGGGGGCTCATCATGACCACCAAAAATGGTAAGGCTTAACAGGTAAAAACTGCAAAATCGCTTTGTAATATTTTAATAACTGCAATAATTAGGTATTTTTTGCAGTTTATCCTGTAAATTGGGTTAATTATTGCAAATTTGATTGAAGGCTCGAACATATTACGGCATAATTCTCTGCTTCATAGTTAAAAGAAAGAAGTGGGAGAGCGCTTCTTAAAAATCGAATGATTACAGTCAAGAACCTAGCCAAGCATTTTGGCGGGATTAGAGCGGTTGATGGCGTGGATTTACACATCGAACGCGGCTCGATTACAGGTTTGGTCGGCCCTAATGGCGCTGGAAAAACTACCCTATTTAATCTTATCGCCGGCCTTTATCAGCCTACTGCGGGCGAAATTTACCTAGACGGTGAAGATGTGACAGACCTTCTGTCACACCAGTTATTCCATAAAGGCGTGCTTAGAACCTTTCAAATTGCCCACGAATTTCCAACACTTAGTGTTCTAGAAAACTTAATGATGGTGCCAGCTGGTCAGCTGGGCGAGAGCTTAGTCAATACTTGGCTAAAACGCAAGGAAATTCAAGAGGAAGAAAAAGAACTTCAAAAGAAAGCCGAAGAGGTGATTGATTTCTTGAGTATTAGTCATTTAAAGAATGAGCGTGCAGGCAACCTATCTGGTGGTCAGAAAAAATTACTAGAACTGGCACGTACAATGATGGTTGATGCCAAGGTTGTATTATTGGATGAAGTTGGTGCAGGCGTTAACCGAACTCTACTCAGACAAATTGGTGATGCAATTCTTCGTTTAAACGAAGAAAGAGGCTATACATTTTGTATGATCGAGCATGATATGGACTTTATCTCACGATTGTGTAATCCAGTTGTGGTTTTGGCTGAAGGTCAAATTTTAACAACAGGTACACCCGATGAGATTAAAAGCTCTCACGCGGTTATTGATGCTTACTTGGGTCAAGGTATTAAAACAAAGGAATCAGCGTAATGGCTTACTTAGAAGGAAACAGCTTGGTAGCAGCTTACGGACCAGTGCCAATTTTGCACGAGTGCTCAATTGAAGTTGAAAACGGTGAATTGGCAGTGATTGTTCGCCCGAATGGCGCTGGCAAGTCTACTGCAATGAAGGTGCTCTTGGGCATGCTGAATCCAAGTTCCGGCTCGGTTATATTTGATGGTCAGGATATCACTCATCTTTCCACTCAAGAGAGAATTAGTCTTGGCTTGGCCTTCGTACCCCAGACAAACAATGTCTTTACTTCGATGACGGTTCAAGAAAACCTTGAGATGGGCGGCTTCCTTAGAGAGGATGACATTACTCATACCATACAAGAGGTTTACGACTTGTTTCCCATTCTTTTCGAGAAGCGCAAGCAGAATGCAGGGGAGCTCTCAGGCGGACAAAGACAACAAGTGGCTTTTGGTCGTGCAATGATGACGAAACCAACAGTGATGCTATTGGATGAGCCAACGGCAGGTGTCTCACCGATTGTAATGGACGAGATTTTTTCCAATATTTTGGATCTCAAGAATTCTGGTAGGGCGGTTTTGATGGTTGAGCAAAATGCTCAACAAGCACTCAATATTGCCGACAAAGGCTTCGTTCTAGTCTCTGGCAGAAATACACATACTGGTTCGGGTAAAGAGCTTATTGCTGACCCAGAAGTCAGAAAGAAATTTTTAGGGGGTTAGTGTGGTTTCAGAGTCAATAGATATTCTTAATGCGTTTGCATTACTGACAAATTTCATTATTGTGCCGGCGATTGCCTATGGCTCACAGCTGGCATTGGGTGCGCTAGCCGTTACTTTGCTTTATTCGATCCTTCGATTCTCCAACTTTGGCCAGGGTGATTCTATGGCTTTTGGCACGGTAATGGTTATCTTGATGCTTGCACTGTTCCAAAGCGACTGGGCAAATGCTAATTTTGGCGCGATCTTACCACCTTATGAGTTTTTGAGTTTTGTGCCAACAGCATTATATGCCCTGCCTTTTGCGATTGTCTTTACAGCAATCTACTTGTTGGTTATGGATAAGCTGGTTTACCAACATTACCGCCGAATTAAGGCTAAGCCAATTACAGTGTGTATGGCCTCTATGGGATTGATGTTTGTTACTGGTGGCTTGGTAAGGATTATCAATGGACCAGAACGCATGACTTTTGATGATGGCGCTAGATTCTTGTTTTCTGTCAGAGATTTTAAAGAATTTACCGGCCTTACTCAGGGTATAGCCATTAAAACGTCACAGTTTTTAACGGTGACAGTGGCTATTTTATTGGTCGCTTTCTTGTTTTACTTCTTAAACAAGACCAAAACAGGCAAGTCGATGCGCGCTTATTCAGACAACGAGGATTTGGCGTTGTTATCAGGCATTGATCCAGACAAAGTTATCAGAGTGACTTGGTTAATTGTTGCAGTATTTACTGCAATTGCCGGCACGCTCTATGGGCTGGACAAGGGCTTCTTGCCATTCCAGTACCACCAATTGTTATTGCCAATATTTGCTTCGGTAATTGTCGGCGGCATTGGCTCGCCCATGGGTGCGATTGTGGGCGCCTTTGTGGTGTCATTCTCTGAGTTGTTTCTGACTTATGCTTATAAAAAGTTCTTAATTTATTTATTGCCGGGCTACGTTCCTGACTCTTTGGTGCAATTGATTGGCGTAGAGTACAAGTATGCAATTTCATTCGTGATTCTGGTGGTTGTATTATTAATACGACCGACAGGTATCTTTAAAGGTAAGGTGGTGTGATATGAATATGATTAATGAAATTTGGCAATCTCACCGCACGCAAGTCACTTTCGCAGTAATGGCGGCAATTTTATTGTTTGTTGGTTTTAATCAGTCGTGGGCGTTGGTTCTCGGTATCTTTAATCTGTGTGTGATCTCATCCATTATGGCGCTGGGTGTCAATATCCAATGGGGTTACGCAGGGCTGTTTAATGTCGGCATTATGGGTTTTGCGGCGCTGGGTGGTTTAAGCGTTGTTTTGGTTTCTCAGCAACCGGTTACCGAGGCGATTGAGGCTGGCGGCTTCAATATGTTGATTGCTTTAATTCTTGGTGCTATTACCGTAGTGGTTGGTGTTGTTCTGCACAATAAAAAGTATAACAAGTGGATTGTTTTCGCCAGTATATTTCTTGGCTTCTTTGCAATGCGTTATTTCTTCGCCGATGGGGCGAACGCTATTGAGAAAGTAAACCCTGCAGGCACAGGCTATTTAGGCGGGCTGGGCTTGCCAGTGCTTTTCTCATGGCTTGTGGGCGGTTTTGCTGCTGCTGGCGCCGCTTGGTCGATTGGCAAAATTACACTCGGCTTAAGGTCGGATTATCTTGCGATTGCAACCTTAGGTATTTCGGAAATCATCATTTACGTCATTAAAAATGAAGATTGGCTAAGCAGAGGTGTTAAAAATGTAACGGGCTTACAAAGACCAGTACCGTACGAACTGCAGCTACAACAGGCGCCGTGGTTCCAAGACTTGGCGTTGACAGTAGGT
>JBBWVR010000030.1:0-3066 GCA_050256315.1 Gammaproteobacteria bacterium
GTTTCTGTCATAAAGATCTCTTGCACAACAAGCAAATCCAAAGCTTCCATACTCTTCTTAACATGGTGAGTATTTGGATCTGTTTGCACAACGTCTTCGGCAAAAATCCAAAGCGCTTTCACTGAGCCATCAATCGCACCATCAAACATCTCAGGGATTTTCTTACCGTCGGTAGTTGGTGATGGAACGCCAAATTTATCTTCGTAATATTCTTGAACTTCTTTCTGGTTCATCCATAAATAACCTGGACCATGATGCGGCTGACAACCCATGTCAGCTGCACCTTGCACGTTGTTCTGGCCACGCAGTGGATTGACGCCAACACCTGGACGACCCAGGTTGCCCGTCATCATTGCTAGGTTAGCAATTATCATCACTGTTTGTGAGCCTTGTGAATGCTCGGTTACACCCAAACCATGGAATTCCATCGCATTGTTAGCGCTAGCATAAGCAATAGCAACTGCCTTAACATCTTCCTTGCTAACGCCACAGATTGTAGCCATGGCATCAACATCAAGTTCTTTGATTTGCTCGATAAATTCAGCGCCACCTTCACAGCGCTCTTCAATAAATGCCTTATCAAGAAGATTCGCTTCAACAATAAAGTATTGCATCATGTTCAACAAGGCAACGTTTGTGCCTGGCTTTAACTGCAAGTGATGGTCAGCCATACGAGCAAGCTCGGTTTTAATTGGGTCAACAACGATTAACGTTGCTCCTGACATCGCTTGTTGCTTGATTTTTGCGCCCGTTACTGGATGAGCCGCTAAAGGGTTCGCACCAATAACAATCATCAAATCCGCTAATGGAATGTCGGCCGTTGAGTTTGTACCTGCGCCCGTACCAAAGGCTTGTTGCATGCCCCAAGCTGTCGGCGAGTGACAAACACGCGCACAACAGTCAACGTTGTTTGTACCAACCACCTGGCGAATCATTTTTTGGAATAGGAAGTTTTCTTCATTGGTACAACGCGCTGAAGAAATACCCGCAATAGCGTCAGGACCGTGTTCTGCCTTAATAGACTCAAATTTGTCTTTAATATAACCGAACGCCTCTTCCCATGAACATGGAACCAATTCGCCATTTTTACGAATCAATGGTGAGGTTAAACGGTCTTCATGATTGTAGAATTTAAAGGCATAACGACCTTTCAAACATGTATGACCTGCGTTAACCGCATCTTGAGGTGCGCGAATTGATAATACTTCGTTGTTCTTAACTGCCACTTCTAGGTTGCAACCTACGCCACAGTATGAACAAATTGTACGAACTGTTTTGTCTGCTTCAACGGACTTTGATTGGAATACATCTGAAATCGCTGATGTTGGACAAGTTTGCGCACAAGCACCACACGAAACACACGACGAATCACCGAACAACATGTCGTTATCCGTTGTAATACGCGATTCAAAACCACGGCCTGTCATCGTCAATGTAAATTGACCTTGAACTTCATCACAAGCACGCACACAACGTGAACAGTTAATGCACTTAGACAGGTCCATACGCATGTAGGCATGGCTTAAGTCTTTTTCACGGTCAATATGATTAGCGCCTTTGGCATAACGAATTTTTCTCACACCAACGCTGGCAGCAACGTCTTGTAGTTCACAGTTGCCATTCACTTCACAAGTCAAACACTCGGGTGGGTGGTCACTTAAAACCAACTCAACAATGTTTCTGCGTAATTTTTTGATGCTATCAGAGTTTGTAGAAACATGCATACCAGGACTGATTGGCGTGTGGCACGAAGCAACCGTTCTCTTAGGACCGTCTTCGCTGAATTGAACTTCTACAGAACAAACCCGACAAGCACCGTAAGGCTTTAAGTTGACATCGTCACAAAGCGTTGGAATGATTTTATCACCCAGTGCCCTGTTGGTAAATTCTAGAACTGAAGTTGAGTCATCGAAAGGAAACTCAACACCATCAATAAATACGCCTTGTGGATTATCTGACATATTATTTCTCCATATAAGGTTTAAACTCATCGGCACAATGCTCGAGTAAGTTTTTAACAGGAAGCGGCAGACCACCACCAAGGGCGCATAATGAGCCTACTTCCATTGTCTCTAATAAATCTTGAATCAGCTCTTCTGAGAATTTCTGATTGTCTTCTATTGCCGATTGCAACATTTCTTTGCCACGGGTAGCGCCCAAACGACATGGGAAGCACTTTCCGCAAGACTCGTGAGCAGTGAATTCAAACAGGTGCTTGGCGTACTCTACCGCTGAAAATGACTCGGGAATACAAACAAAACTCGCATGACCCATTAAGAAGCCGCCTTCGTCAAACGACTCAAAGTCTAGCGTCAATGTGCGCAAAATATCAATCGGTACGCAGCCGCCCAGTGGGCCACCAACTTGAATGACTTTGATGTCATCGTTAAAACCACCGCCAATCTCATCAATGATATAACTCATCGGTGTGGCCATGTCAACTTCGTAAAGTCCAGGGTTGTTAAAGTAACCGTCCAAGGAGATTAACTTAGTGCCCGTTGAGCGGCCGTTACCGATTTTCTTGAATGACTCACTACCAAGCTTAAAGATTGCCGGCACTGCTGCCAAACTTTCAACATTATTGACTACCGTTGGTTTTTTGTACAAACCTTCAACCGTTGGGAATGGAGGACGCACATCAACCTCAGCACGTCGGCCTTCGATAGAAGCGATTAGTGCTGTCTCTTCACCACAAATGTAGGCGCCTTGACCTTCAACAACACTCATGTCAAAGTCAAAACCCGTGCCTAGAATATTATCGCCCAATAAACCGAGCTCGCGCAATTTAGCCAGCGCATCATCAGTTGCTTTAATCGATTCTGGATATTCACCGCGAATGTATAGAAAGCCTTGTTTTGAACCAATTAGATAACCACAAATGGCCATACCAAACAATACTTTAAGTGTTTGCTCTTCCAGTAAATACCTGTCAGAAAATGCACCCGGATCGCCTTCATCGGCATTACAAACAACGTACTTAGCGCTTGCCTCTTGTGCTTGACAGAATTCCCACTTCATACCAGTAGGGAAGCCTGCGCCACCACGACCACGTAGGCCGGATTCTTT
>JBBWVR010000031.1:0-4786 GCA_050256315.1 Gammaproteobacteria bacterium
TAGCTGATATCGCTGCAAGGATTGCCGCAATGAGTAGCGGTGTGTTGTAACTGCCGCTCTGCTCATAGAGCCAACCTGCGAGAGATGGTGCGCTAAGCCCCGCAAATCCCCAAGCAGTAAATACTTTTCCATAAGCCCAAGCAGAGTGCTCTTTGCCAAATAGGTTGGTTACCAAAGTTGGATAGATGGCAATGAATGCACCGTAAAGTGTGGCAATACAAATCATTAATATCAGTGCCAATTGAACGCCGCTAAGCGCCGCCAATAAAATCAAACTGATAGTGCTTGCTGTCGCCAGTACTGCTAAAGGTTTTCGACAGCCAAATTGATCAGCGATATAGCCTGCAATTAGACCTGCAATACCACTGCCTAACGACATAAGCACAATGCCACTTGATGCAAGTTGCACATCCCCTCCCATGGTTTTGATGATTGGTACAGCATGACCAATCGCCATAAGGCCTGCAAACACACCGAAGCAATAGCCAATCCACAGTCTAACAAAGCTCAATTGTTTTGCTGTTTTGCTTTGTTGTTTTAATTCCTGGAGTCTTGTTTCACTCTTTGAGAACAACAGCAACAGCGCTCCAGCGCCAACCATAGTAGAAAGGATTATAGTGCCAATGCCGTAGGCAGTATTGAGGCTGAAATTCATCAACAAAATTGGGTAGATCAATGAAAAGACGACTGCACCAAGAGCATAGGCTGCAGTGACAGCTCCAAGTACTAGGCCGCGTTTTTTTTCAGAGGTGACAATCGTGCAGGCATGCAGAGAAAAGCCATAACCAAGGCCGCTGGCAAAGCCAAAAAAGATGCCGTAGCCCATAATCCACCCCAGCCAAGTTTCGCTGCTGGTAAGTAAAACACCCAGTAAGGGTAATATTGTTGCGCTCAACATCAGTGGAAAAGCACCAAAGCGTCGGTATAAAATATGACCAAAGAATACCGCCAAAGTTACACTGATTAAGCCGGCTGAGTACACCAGACTGGACGCCATACGCCCAACACCTGTTTGCAACTCTATCTGTTCAATCAGTGTGCTGAAAGCATGTAGTGAGCCCATGCAAAAAGTAATCAGTAAGCAGCCACTGATTGTTAATGTCGTTTGTAATGGCAACTTTGGCATGTATTATTTGGTGTTCTTGATTAAGGTGCGATAAGTACTGCGCAACTCGCCACGATCAATATAACACCCGCGTAAATATCGATCACCACTGCTTTCGGCATAGGCCTCTCTGCCGTGAACGATGCGGTGATTATCAAAAACAATACACTGACCCTCTTCAAGCCGCAGTTTTATTTGGTATTTTTCATCTCTAAGAAGTCTTCCAAAGCGCAGTAATGCCGGATAAAAGGTGTCTAATTGTTTTTGCGGCAGATCATTTACATCTGACATATGTTGAGAGATGGTCAGGCCTGATACATTGTCGTAATCATCCAACTCAATCACACGCTGGCGAGAGCGCCAGTCAAAATTATCGTGTTCGTAATAAAAAGGAATTTTTGTCGCACTCAGAATCTTAAAATCCCTTGGATTGGATTGTCTAAAATCCTCCGCAACCGCTGCACCATCAAGAAAAATCGTCAGACCGCCTTTAACTGTATTTGAGCGACAATGCAAGAATTGAATGCCGGGTGGCAACTCCTCTGCGGGAGTGTCTGTGTGCAGCTCTAGGGCGGCGGCTGTGTATGATAAATTCACAGGATCGAGATGGACGCGTACATCGAAATAATCCCCAGGCACTGAGGGCCTGATTTTGCCTAACAGATGTGCCAAATTGGTCAGTGCTTCATTGGTGTTTTGCATACCGCCAACCAGTGCAATACCATTCTCAATTAATGCGCGTGCAAAACTGGTTAATTCAGATTGATTGACACCCAACATGTCGGCATCAAATTTTGCAAGATTCTCGTAGTGTTCGTTATGCCAAAGTTTTCTTGCAAGGGCAGCTGCATCGGCTCTGATTTTCGGTTGTGACCACTTTTTTAAGTATTCAAGTGAAAATTTTGAGGTGTGGTCTTCGTTAGCCCAATTGATTATGAGTTCGTTGTTGGTAAGATTTGCTGATGTCGCTATAGGGTCTTTAGTTAGATTGCAAATATCAAAAACTCGTTCCCGTGTTTTGGTATCAAACGAACTTGGGCAGTTGTCTCTTAGCCAACAATAATTAAAGTAAACCAAGCCTTCTGGTAGTGATACGGTTAAACCGTGTTCCTTTAGAGAGACAGTTTTAGTCATTGTATTGAGTTTTTTAGCAATAAAGATAGCGGTTGGTCGTGACGACTTTATACCATGAAGTCGCACTCCAAGCTAATCATTATTCACTTAAAGCTAAAAAACGGCTGACGAGATGGCGAAGGCATTCAGTGCTTGATCTCTAACATCTTTAGCTTGCTGGATTTCCAGATTTTTCGCCTCTTTTAAGCGTTTTAATTCAGCACTTCTAATCTCTTCTAAGCCGCCAGCAGTTTGAAGATATGTAGCGAATTGCGGGTCGGTAGCTTTTTCGTACAACAATATAACTGCCAGTAACGATTCATCATTTTCTTGCTTCGCTTGCGACAAGTCTAGCAAGAAGACTTGCTCAATCTCTGAAACTCGCAGGGCATGCTCTTGCCAGTTCTTTGCGACTTGCTTAATATATTTAGCATCGGCTGTATTTTTTTCTATATCACTCAGAGCATTATTTTTTTCATTTTCGCGCATTTGTGTTGCAACTTGATTAGCATTCTCGTATTGAGAATCCGCATTCGTAATATCTTCACTTCTATACTGATCTATGGTTGTGACATTGTCGTTAAATTTTTTCTCAAGCAGGCTAATCATACTGTTTTGCAATGCACCTTCTTCCAAAGTTGTTTCTTCAAAGATGCGTGATGCCTCAAGAATGGTTGGGTCATCCGCGTGACTGTTGTTTAAGACGTCATTTAATTGCTGGTAATTATTTTCGATAAGTTGCACATTAGTGGCGTAGTTCTCCAAGATTTGAGCGCGCTCAACAGCTATATTTTTTTCACCCAAGTTGCCAAAGGCGCCCTCTGCAAATTGTTTTGCTGCATCGGCTTGCTGAAAGGCCATTGCAGTATCCTGCAATCCGGGTTCGTGTTCTAATCGATTTCTCATGCTTGAATCTAAATTACGTTGGTCAGGTGCGTATAAAACACCTCTTGCTTGGTCTTTTAGGGTGACTTTAATTTCCTCATATTTCTCAATACTTTCCACAAGCATTGTTTGCTTCGTCAGTTGCCATTCATCTTCAATGCTGTTTTTTATTTTCGCCACAGTTTGTTCATCAAGTCTATTGATTGTTGTTCTGCCATTTTCTAATATATAGCCAGCCTCAACGATAAAGCCGTCCTCACCAATAAAACTATTATCACTCGCAAACACACCTTTTGCGTTTTGTGAAAAAACACCATCACCAGCCAATGGCCCAAGCCATTCATTACCTCTACAGAGGAATCTCTGGCCACCAATGAGTCGAAGTTGGTCATTATCGCAGCCAGTGGTTTGAATCATTGTAAAAGTGTTGTCTTCAACAGTCCAGGATTTAATATCATCTTGTGTGAAGCTTTGCTGAAAAGCCTTTTCTTTCGCTTGGGCTTTTTCAATATTACGTGCATTTAGGGCTTTTAATTCAGCAGCCATAGGACCAGCATCAAGATTGACAGGGCCAGTATCTAGGCCAATTATGCCAACATTGCTACCAACAGGGCCGAATAGCTCACCGTCATTACAAACAAAGATTTGTTTTTTTATTTGATGTATTGATTCTTCTGCGCAGCCTCTAGTATTGATAAGCATTACGTTATAGAAGACTTCCTCGTCCTGTGTGTTAGTGGCAGTGCTGAGTTGACCTCTTTTGATCAGATCCTCCAGGAGGTTGTTATCATCGTCTGTGTTATTTTCTCCATCAGAAACTTGTTTATCTTCGCCTGGACCCTGTCGACGATCATCCTCTTTGACCGTGTTATCTTCATTATTGCCGTCGCCAGAATTGCTTTCACCTGAGCTACTATCATTCTTATTGTTGCTATCATCTGGCTGAGTTTTTTTGTCATCACTAGGCTGCTGGCGGTCATTCTCTCGACTAACACTTCGATCGTCATCACTTTGCTGGCTGACGCTCTGGTTTAGCATGCTTTTAAGTGTGGTGTTGAGAGGTGTGATTGCGGAGGAAGAGGTAGGTTGGGCGGCTTTTCGGGTGTTCCCACTTTCCGTTGGTGAACCTTGTGTTTGGATTGTGTTGGCAGGTTGAATTGCACTTTGGAATTGTGTTGCCGTTGTTGTACCGACTTTCTGAGTTTGTTGTGATCTCGACTTTGTCTGATTGCCGGCAGGGTTTGCTTTAGGGGTTGGGGTAGGTCGTGCCTTGGGAGTCGGGGCGGGGGCGGGTTGCACTGCCGGAGCGCTTACGGTGCCTGAGCTTGTAGCGCCCGAGTCGTATGACGCGGCATGCGTGAGTCCAATTGAAATTAATAACGCAGTTAATAACAGCGCCTTCATACAACGCTCCATACTTTAACTTACTAAGCCTCCTACTGTATCACAAATACATCAGTCGCTGAAAAAGTTTAATCGTTATTGGCGCTGTTTTCAGTTTGTTGGCGATGCAGTTGGCCCTAGCCGGGAGTGACCCCTCTCATACGCTCGGAGCGACGTCTGAGCATTTCCAGTGTGCCAAGCAGGACAATTGAGAAGATAACCAAAATAGTCGCAGCAGCAAGAATCGTTGGGCTTATTTCATTACGAATTCCAGACCACATCTGCCTTGGCAGTGTGTAT
>JBBWVR010000032.1:0-4427 GCA_050256315.1 Gammaproteobacteria bacterium
CAGTTACTAAGCCAGTCGAGAGCCAAGTTAACAAAGTAACAGAAAAAGCAGTTACTAAGCCTGTTGAGAGACAAACTACTAAAGTGGTTGAGAAATCAGTTACTAAGCCAGTCGAGAGCCAAGTTAACAAAGTAACAGAAAAAGCAGTTACTAAGCCTGTTGAGAGACAAACTACTAAAGTGGTTGAGAAATCAGTTACTAAACCAGTCGAGAGCCAAGTTAACAAAGTAACAGAAAAAGCAGTTACTAAGCCGATTGAAAGACAAGTCAGTAAGTCGGTTGAGAAAACCATCGTTAAGCCTGTTGAAAAAACGAGTAGCACAACGGAATAATGGATAACTACGCTGTCTTTGGCAATCCAATTGAGCACAGCTTATCACCAATGATTCACACCCTGTTTGCTAAGCAAACAGGGTGTGACATCCGTTATACAAAAATCTTAGCGGCGAAAGACGATTTTACTGAGAGAGCGCTTGATTTTGCTTCCTCAGGTGGCAAAGGCTTCAATGTAACCGTTCCATTTAAGTTAGAGGCTTTTAAGCTTGCTAATCACCTCACACTTAATGCCAAAACAGCAGGCGCTGTCAACACCATCAAAATTGAGAATGGTGAGCTTTACGGTGAAAATACGGACGGCATTGGCCTTGTTAATGACCTTTGTAACAACTTAGGCTTATCGTTAGAAGGTAAAGATATTCTTATATTGGGTGCTGGTGGTGCCACCCAAGGTATTTTATTACCTCTACTTAAGCACAAACCCGTCAGAATATTGGTAGCCAACAGAACAAAAGTAAAAGCTGAAAAGCTGGCTATGGATTTTTCCAAATACGGTAAAGTTTGTGGTTTTGGCATGGATCAAATCAAAGCAAAACCGGTTGACATTGTCATTAACGCAACCAGCGCTTCTTTATCGGGAGAAATGCCAGCGATATTGCCGGGAGTTGTGGAAGGTGCTTTTTGTTACGACCTAATGTACGGTCAAAAAACACCTTTTATGGATTGGGCCAAACAAAGCGGCGCCAGCAGTATTAGTGATGGCTTAGGGATGCTTGTTGAACAAGCGGCAGAAGCGTATTATTTCTGGCGTGGCGTGATACCTAAAACCGATGAAGTGCTCTCGTCACTCAGGGCGACAATCGGCTAACAATCCATTCACCCTCTTCTCTTTTATAGATAAGACGGTCATGAAGGCGATTTTCTCTGCCTTGCCAAAATTCAATAGTCTCGGGGATAACGCGATAACCGCCCCAAAAATCTGGCAACGGCACTTCGCCTTTGGCAAACTTACTCTTCATGGACTCAAATTGACTAAGCAACAAGCTTCTTGAAGAAATACTGGAAGATTGCTGAGAAGCCCAAGCACCTAACTGTGACTCTTTCGGTCTAGAGGCAAAATACTTAATAGATTCCAAGGTTGAGATTCTTTCCACCTTGCCCATAATTTTTACTTGTCGCTCCAAAGCAAGCCAAGGGAACAATAAGGCCGCTTGCGCTCTCGCACCCAATTGATGGGATTTTGTCGAGTTGTAATTGGTAAAAAAAACAAAGCCTTTTTCGTCAAAAAACTTCAATAAAACCGTACGGACACCGATATTATCGTCATCCGCTGTAGCCAAACTCATTGCACTTGGCTCAACGACGCCCGCTTCTTTTGCCTGCGCAAACCACTGAGAAAATTGCGCAATAGGGCTGGCATCGAGTTCTTCTCTACGTAAGCCACTTTGACGAAACTCACGCCTGAGATGGGTTAAATCACCGGTCATAACATTTAAATTTAAAAAGGTAATAAATTGCTTTTTTTCGATTCAGTCAAATGCTGCGTAATCAAAGCCTTAACTGGTGGAAACTTATCGGCAAATTTGAGTACAAATCTTCTCACTTGTTTGGCTATCACATCATCATTGGTAAACAAAGCAACAATACCGTTAGTACCAAAGAACATCAGTCGAGTTAGGTAAATCTGTTTTTTTTCAAAACGCGTAAGCACAGCACTTGCCCCAATATCACTGCCCTTCTCCAAGGCTTCATCAATACTTTCAGCAAGAATATTTTGCCCTCTTAAGCCCAAGTTAAAGCCGTGCGCTGTCACCGGGTGCATGCCAACAGCAGCATCACCGATAAGCGCAAATCGATTGGCTTTAAAACGCTGCGCATGAACACCAACTAGCGGATAGGAATGGCGCTCGCCAACTTGCTTCATCGCACCCAGCTTATTATTAAAGCCTTGAGCTGCAAGTGCATTAAAATCGTCTTCGTTAAGGCTCAACATCTCATCCGCCTTATTGGCTGGAACGGTTAAAACCACCGATGAAACATTACCATTCATTGGCAGAAGCGCTAAAGTGTGGCCATAATTAAAACACTCCAGAGCAATGTGATTGTGTGGTTTTTCGTGGGTCATGCGCGTAGTAATCATCACTTTGGAAAAATCTCTCATCAGCGAAGGTATGCCCATCTTGCGACGAATTGCTGAGAATCTACTGTCAGCAGCAACGACCAACTTAGCTTCAATTCTACGACCATCTGAAAGCTCAATTGTTGCGCTACTCGCACTCGTATTGACATCTTCAACACTGATCTCATTGATAATATCAATATTGTCAGATTGAGATGCGCGCTCAAAAAGGGCTTTTCTAATAAGCTGATTAGGCACAAGATAGCCAAGTGCATCAATGGATGATTTCTTGGTATTAAAACTCAATAACGATGGCGAATCCCCATCAAAAACTTTAGCCTCTTTTAACGGGCTTACCTCATCTTGGTCGATAAGTGGCCAAACGCCCAGCTCCTTAAGTACTTTTCTAGATTGGTGAGTCAGCGCAATTTCTCGCCCATCCAATTTTGGACTGGCAATAGCACTCAAGGGCGCTTTTTCCACCAAAAGCACTTTTAGTTTTGATTTTATCATCGAGCAAGCAAAGCTCAGGCCCACAGGGCCACCGCCAATAATGACGATATCGTAGTCCATCACATAGGAATGTCGTTATACACAGAGGATATTATAACGCCCTTTGCAATAGCGAATCTAATATGACCCTAAACTTAACTCAAGGCATGAAAACATGGGGTAAAAATTAGAATAAATTCTAATCCATTCCCAAATACGTGCGCTGCACGCCTTCGTCGTCTCGCAACTTTACAGCATCGCCTTCAAGTGCTATTTCGCCTGTTTCCAGTACGTAGCCATATTGCGCTAAAGCAAGTGCTAAGCGAGCGTTTTGCTCAACTAAAACAATGGTGCGTCCTTGGGCATGAATTTCCTTAATAATGACGGCAATTTCTTGCTGCATAATCGGCGATAAACCCAGTGAAGGGTAGGTGAAAAATACTGTAAAAACAAACTGTTATGTTAATTAAAAATAAGTTCAGAAAAAGGTGTGGAATTAAACTATTGGGCTGATTGGCGCCCGAGTTCGATTTGCTCGAGCCAATATTTACTCTTTTCTAAATCCTTCTCGGTACCAACCCCTTGCTTGTACATTGTTGACACTTTGAATTGAGAGCCGATATGACCCTGACGTGCTGCAGCAATATAGTATTCATAGGCTTTGCTTTTACTAAGACTCACACCCTTGCCATATTCATACAAATTAGCCAACTTAGCATAAGCATCTAGGTGGCCCATCTCAAGTGCTCTGAGATAGTACTCCTGGGCTTTGACATAGTTTTGCGACACACCCAAGCCAGTCTCGTACAATAAGCCCAAACGATAAACCGCTTCAATATGATCATAGGCGGCTGCCAGTTTGTACCACTGTACTGAGTTGTCATAGCCTTTTTGAACGCCTTTGCCATACTCATACAACAAACCCAATTGATACTGTGACTCAACATGTCCTTGTTCAGCTGAACGCTCAAACCATTTAAAAGCATTTTTGAAGTCACTCTGCTCAAGATACTCAAAACCAAGCACATATTGTCCAGATTCATTGCCTGACTTTGCCGCGGCGTTGTACCATTTTTTGGCCTCCTCTAAGTCCTTCTTGGTACCTTCACCGCTCTCATACATCTCGGCCAGATTATGCTGTGCATCCAAATAGTTTTGTAATGCCGAGAGGCGAATGAGGCCAAAAGCTTTTTTTAGATCACGCTCAACACCAATGCCTAAATAATACATAGCGCCCAAATAATATTGTGCTTTTGGATGCGCCTCATCTGCGGCTTTGGTTAAATAATTAATGCCTTTTGCGTCATCTTGATCAACACCAGCACCTTCAATATACATAACACCAAGCGCTGTCATAGCATCAAAATCGTTATTTTTAGAAGCCTGCTCAAAAGCAAACAGCGCTTTAGAATAGTTTTGCTCAACACCGTCGCCATAAAAATAAGCCTTGCCTCGCTCGTACAAAGAGGAGTCAGCAACAGTTGTTAGGGATGCAAGCAATAATATTAGCGCGACAGCAATCATTCTCATGGGGAATAAT
>JBBWVR010000033.1:0-1506 GCA_050256315.1 Gammaproteobacteria bacterium
TTTTTCCAATTTCCTTAATCTGGTTTCAGTCAGTGCGATGATTATTGCCGGTATTGGTATTAGTAATACTTTGCTGTCTTTCATCAACCAAAGAAACATCAGTATTGCCATTAAGAAATCGCTGGGTTTTTCTGCCAAAACGATTCAACTCATCTATTTCTATGAGATCTTGATGGTGTTATTTGCCTCCTCCATTTTGGCTTATGCGGTCGGGGTGTTGAGCCCGTTGGCGGCGAACGCCGTCATACCTGAGTCCTTTGGTATTTCGCTGCAACCGAGCTTCAGTCTGTTGGATTATGCCAATGTCGCTTTTATTGGTTTGTTGGTGGTGCTCATCTTCTCCATTCCCTCTTTGTATTCGATTCCATCCATTAAGGCCGCGGCTTTGTTCCGTAATACATTCCAAAGCGTTAATTTACACTTCTCAGCGAAAAATATCGCCTATCTACTGATTTTAACCACCATCTTGGTGGCTTATTTTGTCTTGCAAACGAGAGCGCAGTTATTAACACTGTACTACTTTTTGGCATTTTTCGTCAGCATTGCCATTTTTTACAGTGTGGCAAAATTCCTCATATTTGTTTTAAGGCATCTGCCTGCTTTCTCAAGTAACACCTATAAAATCGCTTATCGAAACATTGCCAGTAAAAAATCTTTAGCGCCGATTATTACCATCTCATTGGGTATCGGCTTGACGTTGCTTTTGATCTTGAGTTTTGTTGCCGACAACTTAAAACGAGAGGTTGTTGACAGTATTCCTTCGATGGCGCCTGACATTTTTTTTGTCAGTGTTAACAAGAGCGAGAAAGAACCACTAGAAGCGTTTATAAAAAATCTAGATGCTGACGCGGTAATGGAATTTAACCCAATGGTAAGCGCGACATTTGTCTCGATCAATGGGGAATCCATTGAGAAGCGTATCTCGCGTGATAATCGCTCCCATTGGGTAATTGAGGGCGATAGGCGCATTTCTTGGTCGGAGTTTCCGCCAGAGGACAATCCCATTGTGAAGGGCGAGTGGTGGTCGCCTGGCAACGCCGAGCAAATGCTGGTGTCGATGGACTCTCATATCGCAGAGGATCTTAATGTTGATGTTAACGATAAAATAACACTGAGCATCTTGGGCAGAGAGGTAACCGGCACTGTTATGAATTTACGTCAAGTCGATTACCGTGGTATGGGCACCAACTTTGCCATTATGATTAACAGTGCATTTGCCGATCAATTGCCTTATGAGTACGTCGGCACTCTTAAATCCGAGATTTCAAGTGGTGAGATTCAGGCGCAAGTGGTGCGTCAGTTTCCGAATATATCAGCCATTAAAGTTGATCGACTGTTATCGAAAGTTGGCGAAATCATGAATAAGATTTTCATCGCAGTAACGAGCATTTCTCTGATTGTTATTGTCATTGGCATGATTGTCATCGTCAGCGCAGTGTTGGTGCAAACTAGTTTGCGCAGATACAACAATCTTATTTATAAAATATTGGGCGTTGACTTTGCCAC
>JBBWVR010000034.1:0-3225 GCA_050256315.1 Gammaproteobacteria bacterium
AGCGCACAGCAGAAGCAAAAGAGAGAATTCTTACAGAGGTCTACAAAGCCTGTGAAGAAAACGGTGTTTTGCTAGAAGGCACTTTACTGAAGCCGTCAATGACTGTTTCAGGTGCTGACAATGCCGATAAGGCAAGCCCGGAAGCAGTGGCAAAAATAACGGTGCGCACTATGGATCGTTGTGTCCCTGATGCCGTTCCTGGCATTATGTTTCTTTCGGGCGGCTTAACAGAGGAAGATGCCTCTGTTTATCTGAATACGATGAACAGCATGGGTCGTAAAAGTCCTTGGAGTATGACATTCTCTTACGGTAGGGCATTACAGCAATCTTGCTTGCAAGCTTGGAAGGATGGCGGTGATACGGCAGGGCAAAAAGCCTTAATGGCAAGAGCACAAGCCAACTCTGAAGCCTCTATGGGTAACTACGTTTCTGGCTCTCAGCCCTCTTCCCAAGCCACTTTGTTTGAGGCTGGCTATAAATACTAACCTTTAAAAGCTCAGTGCTATGCATCGTGAAAATTAGATGCTCTGGCTAAGTTGAGCGACAAAGGTATAATAAGGGGCCCGCATTGCGGGCCTTTTTTATTGCTAAAACAAACACATGATCGAACAAAGCAAATATTACCCTGTCATTGTCGTAGGTGGTGGTCACGCTGGCACTGAGGCGGCGCTTGCCTCAGCACGTATGGGTGTTGACACTTTTCTGATCACTCATAATATTGAAACCCTTGGTCAAATGAGCTGTAACCCCGCCATTGGTGGTATTGGCAAGGGTCATTTGGTGAAAGAAATTGATGCGATGGGCGGCATTATGGCCAAAGCGACTGACAAGGCTGGCATTCAGTTCCGCACACTCAATGCCTCTAAAGGGCCTGCTGTGAGAGCAACTCGTGCGCAAGCCGATCGAGTTCTTTACAAGGCTGCAGTGCGTTACGCACTAGAAAATCAACCCAACTTAAGCATATTCCAGCAAGCGGTTGATGATCTTATTATCGAGAATGATCAAGTGAAGGGTGTTGTTACCCAAATGGGACTGAAGTTTTTTGCCGACAAAGTCATTCTCACGTCGGGCACGTTCTTGGGTGGCGTTATTCACATTGGCCAGAAAAATTTCCAAGGTGGGCGCGCAGGTGACGCACCAGCTAACGCCTTATCGCAGAAACTGCGAAGCTATGATTTAGGAGTTGGACGACTTAAAACAGGCACGCCTGCACGACTTGACGCCAGAACGATCAATTTTGATGTATTGCAAAAGCAACATGGCGATACGCCTTTGCCAACTTTTTCATTCATGGGTTCTAGCGCGGATCACCCTCAGCAAATCCCGTGCTATATCACCCACACCAATGAAAAAACACACGACCTTATTCGCGCCGGCCTGAAGGACTCACCAATGTATTCCGGCAATATTGAGGGCGTTGGCCCGCGTTATTGCCCTTCGATTGAAGATAAAGTGGTGCGCTTTGCCGAGCGCAATTCGCATCAAATTTTTGTTGAACCAGAGGGTTTAACAACCAACGAAATTTACCCAAATGGTATCTCTACATCGCTGCCTTACGAGGTGCAAGAGGCTTTTATACATTCGATAAAAGGGTTCGAGAATGCCAAAATCATGCGCCCTGGCTATGCGATTGAATACGACTTCTTCGATCCGAGAGGTCTCAAGCAAACTTTAGAGTTAAAGAAAATATCCGGTTTATTCTTTGCTGGCCAAATCAACGGCACAACCGGTTATGAAGAGGCGGCTGCACAAGGCTTGTTGGCAGGTATTAATGCAGCATTGCAAGTGAAAGAGTTGAATTCTTGGGTACCGAAGCGCGACGAGTCTTATATTGGCGTCATGGTTGATGATTTGACTACCAAAGGCGCGAGCGAACCATACCGCATGTTTACCTCGCGGGCAGAGTATCGTCTACTCTTGAGAGAAGACAATGCCGATGAACGCTTAACGCCTCAAGCGCAAGAACTGGGTCTTATTGATGAGGCGCGTTGGCGTTCTTTTTGTGGAAAATACGAGCAAATTGCCGCAGAGAAACAAAGACTTAAGTCTTTTTGGGTGCAAGCTGATGACGCCCAGGCGCAGAGCGTTTTGGGAGTTACTCTTAATCACGAATACAGTCTTGAAGCGCTGCTTAAAAGGCCGTCAATTGACTATCAATTGCTCAGTAAGACTGAGAAAGCCAAGCCGTTTTTAGAGGATCCTTCGTTAATTGCGCAGGTTGAAAATCAGATTAAATACGAAGGTTATATCAAGCGCCAATTAGATGAGATTGAGAAGTACCGTAAGAACGAAGGCACCAAATTGCCAGAGGATATGGATTATCAGTCGATAAAAGCGTTGTCCGCCGAGGTTATTCAAAAGCTCAGTGAATCCAAACCGGAAACTATTGGCCAAGCGAGCCGCATTCAGGGTGTAACTCCTGCCTCTATTTCGATTCTATTGGTTTACTTAAAGACCTACAGAAAGGCACTGTGAGCGAAGAACAAGCCTTGCTTTGTGAGGGCGCAGAGCTGATGGGTATTTCACTCACTGTAAAGCAAACTCGACAGTTATTGGATTACTGCAAACTTATCCAAAAATGGAATAAAACATACAATCTTAGCGCAATCCGCAATCCGCTTGAGTCTGTGAAAAAACATCTTATTGATAGCCTTTCAATATTGCCCTTTATTAATAAAGGGCAATTGCTTGATGTGGGTGCCGGAGCTGGTTTGCCGGGTATTGTCATTGCTATTATGCGCGATGACGTTAGCGTTACTGTACTCGACAGTGTTGGTAAAAAATGCCGCTTTATGCAGGTGGTTAAAACCGAACTCGGCCTTAGTAATTTAAGCGTGGTCAATGCACGAGTGGAGTCTTTTATGCCAGAATCCCTTTTCTCGCAAATTACCTCCAGGGCTTTTGCCGAAGTGGACAAAACGTTAAACTTAACAAAACACTTGTTAGCGCAGGGTGGCAGCTACATATTAATGAAAGGCGATCATGCAGATGAAGAGCGAGCCGTTGATGCTAAAATTACCGCTCACAGCCTGAACGTGCCTTTTGTTTCCGACAGACGTTCACTTTTAGAAATTAAGCTATAATCAAATTCCTATGAAAATCGTTGACTCTCATTGCCATATTGACCGTGTTGATTTAGACGCCTTTGGCGGCAGTATTAAATCCATGCTAGCGCACGCCAAAGAATTATCAGTCACCGAATTCTTATGCGTTTGTATTGATTTA
>JBBWVR010000035.1:0-11170 GCA_050256315.1 Gammaproteobacteria bacterium
TCGGTAACACGCCGCTGGTTCGCCTGCAAAGATTAAATCCGAACCCGTCTAACGTGGTTCTTCTTAAGCTTGAAGGCGACAACCCAGCTGGCTCTGTCAAAGACCGCGCAGCTCTCAACATGATTCTGCAGGCCGAAAAACGTGGTGGTATCAAACCTGGCGACACCCTCATTGAAGCAACCAGCGGCAATACTGGCATAGCTTTGGCAATGGTGGCTGCGATTAAGGGCTACAAAATGTGCTTAATCATGCCTGAAAATCTCTCTCAAGAACGAAAGGATGCGATGACCGCCTATGGCGCAAATCTGATCTTGGTCACTGAAGAAGAAGGCATGGAAGGCGCACGTGATCTTGCTGGCAAAATGGAAGCGGAAAATAAAGGCACACAGCTAGACCAATTTTCTAATCCAGACAACCCTGGTGCACATATAAATACCACAGCTGCAGAGATTTGGCGAGACACCAACGGTGAAGTCACACACTTTGTCAGTGCCATGGGTACAACTGGCACAATTATGGGTGTTTCTAGTTATTTAAAAAAGCAAAATTCTGAAATTGAAATCATCGGCATTCAACCCGATGCCGACTCTCATATTCCTGGCATTCGTCGCTGGCCAAAAGAGTATTTACCTAGTATTTTTGATGCCTCTAAGGTGGATAGTGTGATGGATATCTCTCAAGCTATGTCCGAGCAAACCACTAGGGACTTGGCAACAGAAGAAGGTATTTTTGCTGGCATTTCCTCCGGCGGCGCGGTCGCCTGTGCAATTGAGTTATCAAAAAAAGTCAATAACGCTGTCATTGTCACAGTGATTTGTGACCGTGGCGACAGATACCTCTCTACAGGGGTTTTTCAGCGTCAATGAAGCGCTACGTACTTTATCAATTTCCCTCAAAACCACAAACTTATCTAGCTATTTTACTGGCAAGTTTATTGACGATTATTGTCATCACTTTTTTTATTGAAATCAGTGAATATGCCCAACATTTCTACAAACAAACTATTCGTGAGCAACCAATATTAAGTTTAATTATTACGCCACTGACCTATGTTGGTGTTATTTACGTGGCAAAGTTCTACTTTCATCGCGTACAAAGCTCGGGGATACCGCAAATCCTCGCAGCACTTGACTCGCGAAATAAACAAATAAGACAACATCTGCTGTCCTTTCGTATTGCTCTAGCAAAAATTTGCTTTATTTTTATGGGTATGTTGGGCGGTGCACCGATTGGTATTGAAGGTCCATGTATTCATATTGGCAGTTCGATTTTCTACGGTTTTAACCGATTCCTCAATTTAAAGCGCAAAATAATGATTCACTCGATGATTGTCATCGGTGGCTGTGCTGGACTTATTGTTGCCTTTAACTCTCCAATCGCTGCATTATTATTTGCCTTTGAAGAGCTTGGCAGGAATATCAAAAAACAAGCCTTAATCCTAATCGCACTTTGTTGTGCAGGTGTTTATTTGGCGTCCATTGTTTATCATCGAGGAAGCGAACCCTATCTTGGTGATTTATCCACGCTAACCCTTGATTACACGCTAATTTGGCAACTAATTCCATTGGCAATCGTAGCTGGCCTGCTGGGCGGTCTATTCGCCAAAATTATGGTTGTCTTGGTTAGAAAATTTATTGTTCACACCAAAGCAAAAGTTCTCATGGTTGCACTTATTCTTGGTGGCATTGTTGCGCTATTTAATTACTTCTCTGGTGGTCTAATCGCCGGCTCTGGTAAGGAAGAAGTACTGCTTATGCTTGAATCAGAAAAACTGGGTATCGATTTCTTGCTAATGAAGTATTTTGCAACACTAACCTCTCTAACCTCCACCATTCCGGGCGGTTTGTTTATGCCAGCTATTTCCATTGGTGCAAGTATCGGCTCTGAATCTAGCGCAATTTTGTCGGAAATAAACCCACAAGTGGTCATCATTATGGCGATTATTGCTTATCTTTCCGGCACTATTAGAACGCCTTTAACAGCAGCCTTTGTTGTTTTGGAAATGACCTCAACACTGCATTTAATATTGCCAGCGCTGATGGTTGCTTTTATCGCGAGCTACGCCTCTACCTTTATCAAAAAAAATCCACTCTACGAAACTCTAGCGCTTAATTACTACAAGATTGCAAGCTAAATTTACTTGTTATTGGCTGTCGAAGTAGCCCTTTAAAACCTGAACAGTAAAATCAACATCTGCTTTCGATATGCCTAAATGACACACCAGTCGAGACGCTGATGAAAGTTTGGGAACCAGTATATTATTCTCAAGTAAAAATGCTTGCAAGTCATCTCTATGCTCTTGTGGACAATGGAAAAACGCCATATTAGTTTGTGCTTCGTCAATCCCAACTTGCAATCCTTTGCACTCTGATAAACCTTGGGTTAGTCGACGAGCATTATTGTGATCTTCTTGCAATCTGGCTACGTTGTTTTTCAGCGCATACATGCCGCAAGCTGCAAGAACGCCCACTTGGCGCATACCACCGCCCAGTATCTTTCTAAGACGCTTTGCTTTTCTAATAGTTTCTTGATCACCCACCAGCAAAGAGCCAGCTGGCGTACCCAAGCCTTTGGATAGACATATAGAAATACTATCTAAGCTATAACACAAATCTTTTAACGACAAACCTGAATGAATATGGGCATTAAATAATCGTGCACCATCCAAATGAACCATGAGGCCACGTACATGTGCGGCGTCCGATAATTCATCAATTTGCGGCTGCGGCTGCACTCGACCAGAAACCGTATTTTCCAAACAAAGCAATTTAGTAACGCCAAAATGAGGGTCGTCGGCCTTAATTTGAGCGAGCATGTCTTCAACAGAAATACTGCCACAATGATTGGTGTCAATCGTGCAAATTCCCACGCCACCCAGCACCGAGGCTCCGTGCGCCTCATAAACATTGGTATGGTACTCACGACCAATCAGCACTTCATCGCCTCGCTGACAGTGCGACAAAATAGCGCTGAGATTACTTTGTGTCCCAGTTGGAAAAAACAGGGCGGCTTCTTTGCCTAAAAGCTCAGCTGCATAATCTTGTAAATCGTTGGTCTCTCTATCTTCGCCATAAACATCATCGCCTAATTTCGCCCCCGCCATAGCTTGAAACATCTCTGCAGATGGTAGAGTGACAGTATCACTCCTAAAGTCGATACAGTCTGCTGGCTCTTTGTTTGAAATATTTAGTTTAGCGTATTGATTTGCCATAATTAAGGCTGGTATTCTGGGTAAGCTAATGCGGCCACAAGGTGAGTTCTTGGCTGATCGCCACCATTTAGAGCGGTGTGGTAACCCCGAGTATCGGTAAAGTAAACAGAACCATCTGCAGGCAAATGCGTGCAGTGATGGTTGACGATAAACAGCGCGCCTGGATTGGTATAAATTGGAATATGGATGCGGGGCTCAGGATCGCGGTGCCAAGAGTTACAATTGAAACTGCTTTTCTCAAGAATGCGAACTCGTCCTATTGGATAGCGAGATGAAAGCTGTTGATGAATATACTCAAAATAAGTGCCTTTAAACACATCAACCAACTCACTGAATGCTGTCTCATCGATCAACTCGTCCTTGGCAATCTCTTGGTAAGAATCGTCCACGCGGGTGTAGTATCGCCCCACCAAGTCTTGGTCATCATCAACAGAGTGTCCTTTTCTTTTGGTCATCGCTAAGGCGTGGAAACCTGAACATGCTGTTTTAAATTCGGACTTTGATTTAATTTCATCCAGCGCCTCACGGATGAGTTTGATATCAAAGGTAAAGTTGAGTTTAATAATGTGCTCATTACCCTTAAACGAGGCAACAGACTCAGTATCAACCTTTCGATTAATATAAGAATCCATGGCTTTGACATCATCAATTATTGTGCTCATTCACCCCTCCAGATTATAAAAATTGGACGTATTATGACTTATAAAGGCTTTACCACTACCAAGATTATTATGCCCAGAAGCAAAACAGTAGGAAGTTCATTAAGCCAGCGATAAAAACGATCAGAACGCGTATTTTTATCTTCTGCAAAAACGCGTACTAAGTGTCCACAATAAAAATGGTACGCAACAAGAATCAATACCAATACCAATTTAATATGCAGCCAAAGATCTGCCGAATAACTCTGCCATGCGTAGTCATACAGCATCCAAGAGCCAAGTAAGGTGGTGATAATAAAGCTCGGCATCATGATACCTTTGTAGAGTCGACCTTCCATCACTTTAAAGCGCTCAATGCTGATTTGATCCTGCGCCATTGAGTGATAAACAAACAAGCGCGGCAAATAGAAAAGTGCGGCAAACCAAGTAATCACACTAATGACATGAAACGCCTTTACCCAAAGCATAGCAACTCCTACAAATAATGACATCATACCGTTTTCAATAGTCTGCAGAACATAAAGAATCTCTGACAACTTTGGAGGTACATTGTGATATCATTATATGTGATTAACACATTTGACATTTTAACCAAAATGAAATTCACCACAATTCTTGTCGCACTCCTGGCAAGTGCTTTTGCACTGTCCTCTTATGCTGACACAAATGTCTTGGTAAAAAGCTTTAACAAGTCTGATGGTCCAAGTGAATTGGTTAGCTCTGGCTGGGTTGAAAATGACGGCGGGAAAAACTTTAAAATTGTGCAAATCTTCGTCAACCACTCTTTCCAAAGCATTGAGCTCCATATCGATAAATCAGGCAAGATAATCACTTGGATCAATAGTGCCAGATCTGTGGATTCTTCGATTGACACTGATGTTGATTACCAGTTTTTTGCCGACATCGAAGACTGGCATATGATCGCAAAAGGTGAAAACGACTTTATGTATCACTTAACTGTTGGCGGGCTAACCTTTAAAGGGCCGATGATGGAGGCAATGTCAAAAATGCAGGCTATTGACAAATTACTGCTTATTATTGCCAAGAATATTTAACATCCACCTCGCTAATTAAACAACGCAAGTTGATAGGCATAGTAAAATCGCATCACCGTAAATTGTGTAAATCATTATGCTAGGTTTTTTCAAAAAAAATCAAAATTCAGAAGAGCAGGCGCCTGCTCAAAAAATCTCTTTGAGAGATCGATTGTTTAAATCCAGACAACGTCTTGGCGGTGGTCTGGCTTCGGTTTTACTTGGTAAAAAACAAATTGATGATGACCTGCTAGATGAGCTTGAGATGTTACTCATTAGCGCTGATATTGGTATTGATACCACCGATAAAGTATTGGAATCTATCCGCAAAAAAGCCTCACGAAAAACACTGAAAGACGAAGACAGTCTTTACCAACTACTCAAAGGCGAGCTTGAATCGCTGCTTGTCGCTGACAACCAATTAGTCACTGACAGTGACACGACCTTTGTTATCCTTGTGGTTGGCATTAATGGCGCTGGCAAAACCACCACTATTGGTAAATTGGCCAAATCTTTTCAAGACCAAGGCAAGTCTGTCATGTTGGCTGCTGGTGACACATTTAGAGCGGCCGCCGTTGAACAGCTCAAAGTCTGGGGAGAGCGTAACAATATCCCTGTGGTGGCACAAAAAACAGGCGCTGATTCGGCCTCTGTGGTTTATGATGCCTATCAATCTGCACTCGCTAAAAATATCGATATTTTAATTGCAGATACTGCAGGACGACTGCACACACAAGACAACTTGATGCAGGAGCTCAAAAAAATCAAACGCGTTCTAAAAAAGCACTGCGAAGACGCACCACACGAAACGATGCTGGTTATCGACGGCGGCTCTGGACAAAACGCTATTCAACAAGCCCGAGAGTTTAACAAAACAATTGAATTGTCAGGCATTAGCGTCACCAAGCTCGATGGTACCGCAAAAGGTGGCGTGCTATTTGCCATTTCTGACGCGCTCAATTTGCCTATCCGCTACATTGGCGTAGGTGAAGGTATCGATGACCTGCGACCCTTTAAGAGCAAAGAATTTGTTGACGCCCTATTCGACTAGAGTTTACTATTCGTTCGAAAGTGTCAATTTACCAATCATAGCTCCCGCCTCAATTGTATTGTGAGCTTTAGTAATATTCGCCACATTAATCGGGCTTAGTTGACGTGTTGCAGTGCAGCTAATCTTGTTGTCATCAATAAGTCCAGAGAGAGAATTGAGTATCTTTCCCTGTTCGTCCATATCTTCGGTCTCAAACTTTGAGCGTGTGAACATCATCTCCCATACGAGTTTGATACTCTTGACTTTTAGTTGATTGATATTAAGAGCCTCTCTAGCATTGGCCAATAAACAAATTGAACCTTGTGGTTTGATAACAGCAACCATCTCTTCCATATAATCATCGGGCACACCCATACACAAAATAAAATCCGGTGCTGTTATGTTTTGTTGTATCAGCTGAGCCGATAGATTGTAGTGCTCTAACACCACATCTGCGCCCATTTGCAGACACCAGTCTTTACTCTTCTCTCTTGAAGCGGTGGCAATCACCTTTAATTTTCCAACTTGTTTAGCCAGCTGTATCGCAATAGAGCCTACACCACCTGCAGCACCAATCAATAAAATGCTTTTGCCGGCATCACCCTCATTAACGCCCAATCGCTCGAACAATGACTCCCACGCAGTGATTGTGCATAATGGCATTGCCGCAGCCTCAACAAAGCTTAGAGAGTTGGGTTTATGGCCAACAATTCTTTCATCAACCAGCTGGACATTGGCATTCGAGCCATCACGCGCCATGTCTCCCGCATAATAAACCTCATCGCCTGGTTTAAAAAGGCTTACACCCTCGCCAATCGATTTAACAATGCCACAAGCATCAAAGCCCAAAATCAATGGTTTTTCTGGACTACCACCCACCATGTGTTTGACTTTGCTATCAATCGGGTTGATAGAAATCGCTTTAATTTCAACCAACAAATCCCTACCCGTAACTTCGGGAATTTGTTTTTCAAAGGCGACAAACTCATTACTGTCGTAGCCAATAGCTTTTAACGTTGTCATATTAAGTAATCATTGCCATATAAACACGCTCTGATTTTTCCGCAAGGCGGGTATCCAGCTCTGTAATACCGCCCTCATCGTGTGTGGTTAGATTAATCTTAACCTTGTTGTAAACATTGGACCATTCCGGATGGTGCTGCATAACCTGTGCATGAATGGCCACTTGAGACATAAAGCCCATGGCCTGTATAAAGCCCTTAAATTTAAATTCTTTTGAGAGATAGCCATCAACGATTTGCCACCCATCTAAGTTCTGTATTACACTGTTAATTTCGTCGCTTGTTAAAACCATAAATACCTCTGCATAATTAAAAGTGATTGGCAAGATGATAGATTTTACCAAATTGATGATTATCTTACATCTTGTCCCAGCATGGCTAAGGTTGAGTTTAAAAAAATATCAAGTGGGTGAAAGACGGCGTTTTGACGATTATTCCTAATTAGACAAAGATTTCCCATAATATTAATCCTCTTGTAATAATTTTTTGGCACCCTTAGCAATCAGATTATTAGCCACCAATCGCCCCAAAGTTTCAGGCTCAGAAACAGAGCCAACACACTCTTCTGTTAGCATTTCACCCGAGTTAACATTACCAACCAAACCTTTAAGCGTCAACACCCCTCCATCAATCGTCGCGTAGCCTGCAATCGGCACCGAGCAACCACCCTCCAGTGTCGCATTCATCGCTCTTTCAGCCAAAACTGCCGTCATTGTATCTTGGTCGATCAATCCCTGAATAAGCTCAGTGACTTCACTGTCGCCCTTTCGAATCTCGATTCCAAGCGCACCTTGGCCAACAGCGGGTAAAGAAGTGTCGGCATCCAAGGGGTGTTTAATTCTACCCTCAAAGCCCAGCCTAATAAGACCTGCACAAGCCAAAATGATCGCGTCGTATTCACCATCATCCAGCTTTCTTAAGCGGGTATTGACATTGCCCCTTAGGTCCAGAATTTCTAGATCGGGCCTAATGGCTTTGATTTGCACAACTCTTCTCATGCTACACGAGCCAACTCGCGCGCCTTGGGGTAATTCGCTCAAATGATTGTAGTTATTGGATACAAAAGCATCAAAAGGATTTTCTCTGGCCATCACCGCACCAAGCTCAAATTCCTCGGGGATAGCGTAGGGCAAGTCTTTCATGGAATGCACTGCAATATCAGCGCGCCCTTCAAGCAATCCAACTTCAAGCTCTTTAATAAACAAGCCTTTGCCACCAATTTTTGACAAAGGCGAATTAAGAATTTGATCACCTTGAGTGGTCATCTTGATCAATTCAATTTCAAGGTCAGGATGCATCAACTGCAACTGTGATTTTACATATTCAGCCTGCCAAAGTGCTAATGGACTTTTTCGAGTGGCAATTTTAAGGGTTTTTTTCATTGTAATTTTGATCTTAATTATCACTCAATATTTTATCGGGTACTGAGCTCCAATGTTAGTCATTGATAACGATATTGCAGAATTGTTGGCTAATACCAACATTCCATATCCATTTGCAGAAGCTTTTATAAATATTTTGAATATTTCAGTCGATAAAAGGGATAATTAGCGCACAAGTTTTAATAGCATTAATAATAACCAATAAATTAACAAGTAAATGACTTCTACAACAAATCACCTTTGGGGTGGGCGCTTTAACGAGCCAACCGACGAATTTGTCAAAATTTTTGGCGCCTCAGTCACTTTCGACAAAGTACTTGCCTTCTACGACATTCAGGGCTCTGAAGCTCACGCAACAATGCTGAGCGAAATTGATGTACTCACCAAGGATGAGTTAAAACAAATTCTAGACGGGCTTGCAATCATCAAAAACGAAATCAGCAATGGTCAATTCGAATGGTCAATTGATTTAGAAGATGTACACATGAATATTGAGGCTCGTCTTACCGATATTTGTGGCTTGCCGGGTAAAAAACTGCACACCGGTCGCTCGCGAAACGATCAAGTGGCAACCGATATACGACTTTATTTACGTGATCGAGTGCAAATGATTAATGACGAAATATTGCGCCTATTAAATGCACTTCTAGACCTTGCCGAGGGCGAAAAATACACGATTATGCCGGGGTTTACTCATCTTCAAGCGGCACAGCCGGTCAGTTTCGGGCATCACTTATTGGCGTATTTTGAAATGTTTAAGCGTGACTATGAGCGCCTAGAAGACAGCTATAAGCGCATTAACACTATGCCTCTTGGTGCGGCTGCTCTCGCTGGCACAAGCTATCCGATTAATCGTGAGCGTACAGCAGAGCTTTTGGGTTTCGAGCGCATTTGTGCCAACTCGATTGATGCCGTCAGTGATCGAGATTTTGCCATTGAGTTCTGTGCCAACGCCAGCCTAATCATGATGCACTTATCGCGTTTCTCAGAGGAGTTAATTCTCTGGTCAAGCGCACAGTTTAATTTTGTCACTCTACCAGACAGCTTCTGTACCGGCTCGTCGATCATGCCGCAAAAGAAAAACCCTGATGTGCCTGAATTGGTTCGTGGCAAGACAGGGCGTGTCAACGGCAACTTAGTTGCGTTGCTAACTTTGATGAAAGGTCAACCGTTGGCTTACAACAAAGACAACCAAGAAGACAAAGAGCCACTGTTTGACACGGTAGAAACACTGCAAGCTTGCCTGCGTGTCTTTGCCGACATGGTGCCAACCATCAAGGCCAATACCGAAATTATGCGCAGCTCAACACTGAAGGGCTATACCACGGCGACAGACCTAGCAGACTATCTCGTGAAGAAAGGCATGCCATTTCGAGATGCCCACGATGTGGTTGGTAATGCCGTTGCCTACGCGATCACCCAAAACCAAGACTTAAGCGAGTTAAGCCTCGAACAATTACAATCATTCGATAGCACTATTGAGTCGGATGTCTTTGATTTTATCTCGCTAGAAGGTTCACTTAATGCGCGTAACCACTTCGGTGGTACAGCACCAGAGCAAGTTACTCTGGCAATCAAAGCGGCACGAAATTCACTGAAATAATGAACCCGAGGGCACCCTCTTGAAAATCATCTTTGCTGGCACGCCAGATTTCTCCGTTGCTACGCTTGACGCTCTCAACAAGTCCGAGCATGAAATTGTCGCTGTCTATTGCCAGCCTGACAGGCCCAAGGGTCGTGGCAAAGTGTTGAGCGCTTGCCAAGTTAAGATTTATGCACAAGAGCATGATTTGCCCATCTTCCAGCCGCTAAGCTTCCGCGACTCTGAGACACAAGTTGAGTTTGCCAAACACAATGCCGACACCATGGTAGTAGTTGCCTACGGCCAAATTTTGCCAAAGGTGGCGCTTGACACGCCGAAGTTTGGCTGTCTAAATATTCACGCTTCACTACTGCCGCGTTGGCGCGGTGCAGCACCCATTCAAAGAGCCATTCTTGCGGGTGATAACGAGACAGGTGTAACCATCATGCAAATGAACGAAGGTCTGGATACAGGTAATGTGTTGCTTGAAAAGAAGTGTGCTATTTTGCCCACCGATACCGCCGAATCTCTGCACGACAAACTGGCAGTAATAGGCGCTCAGAGCATTCTACAGGCGCTTAATAATTTAGGCGACTTAACTCCTATGCCGCAAGAGTCTGACGGCATTACTTATGCGCAGAAACTAAACAAACAAGAGGCCTGGATTGATTGGCGCCAAAGCGCTGTTGAGATTAACCGCATGATCCGTGCTTTTAACCCCTACCCCATTGCGCAGTGCCCAGCGAAAAGTCTGCAGTTTGAGGGCAAAACACTACGCATTTTAGAGGCTAAAGTTGTTGATTCACCTCACAACAAAAGACCTGGAGAAATCATGAACCTTGAAAAAAGCCTATGTGAAGTAGCCACAGGACAAGGATCCCTACTACTGAAAAAAGTTCAACTTTCGGGCAAAAAAGTGGCCGAAATCAAAGATTTTAATAACGCTTACAGCTTGCAAAAATTAAGCTGACGCCAAGCCTCATAAGCCACAATTGAGGCACAATTCGCCAAGTTTAAACTACGGGAATTTTCTTGCATTGGTAATGTTATGCCTTCAAATTGATTGCGAATAGCGTCTGGTAGGCCGCTGGTCTCTCTTCCAAACAAAAAAGAATCCCCTTTTTGATAACTCACTTCGGCGTAATTTGTACTCACTTTTGAACTGACAACAAAAATACGACTGGGATTGGCTTTATCAAGATAATCATCAAAGTCATCGTACTCCACCATACACATTAAATCTTTGTAGT
>JBBWVR010000036.1:0-7780 GCA_050256315.1 Gammaproteobacteria bacterium
TAACTTGCATTTTGCCCTCTCTAATCAAAATAAACGTTAAAGTCTATTGTACAACGAGCCATGCAGCATTGCCCTAAATAATCAAAAAACCAAGCGGTCAATCCACTGGAATTTTTGACCTACCCTCTGGCAAAATCAAATCCAATCATTCTTATTGAAACGAAACGCTAGGTTTTTCGTCTGTTTGAGCAACGCGAGTTAAGAAAAACTAGTGGAGTGAAATTAGAAATATTGAGATTGTTTTGAGGGTGGGCTCTTTTTGGATACTTTGTCTGCTCATCAGAAAAAGTATCAAGGCCTAAAGAGAGAAATTGACAATTTCTCGAAGATGGTTTCATAAAAAAATATCCAAAATTATCGCAATGGATAAAGAAAACTGTCAAAAAATGAATTTTTCAAACGAAAAACACCGATTTAAGGCCACTTATTACCTAAAACCGGTGTTTTACAGAACAAAAATCGAAAATTGTCGATTTTTTTGTGTTTATTGTAGTGCTTTTAGCCTTAAACGAAGTGCATTTAGCTTAATAAAGCCAGCTGCATCTTTTTGATCGTACGCACCTTCATCGTCCTCAAAGGTGGCGATTTTTTCACTGAATAGCGAATTATCAGACTTGCGGCCAACGATGGAAACGTTGCCTTTGTATAGCTTAATACGAACAACACCATTGACGTTTTCTTGTGAAGCGTCAATGGCTGCCTGCATCATCTCGCGTTCTGGTGCAAACCAAAAACCGTTATAAATTAGTTTTGCGTATTTTGGCATGAGCTCGTCTTTAAGGTGTGCCGCTTCACGGTCAAGGGTAATCGACTCAATGGCACGGTGTGCTCGAATCATTACTGTGCCCGCTGGGGTTTCATAACAACCACGTGACTTCATCCCTACGAAGCGATTCTCGACTAAATCCAAACGACCAATACCGTGCAATCCTGCGCGACGGTTCAAGTCTTCCATCACTGTTGCTGGTGACATGGTCTCGCCATTAATAGCAACGATATCACCTTTCTCATAAGTGATTTCAATGTATTCTGGCTTGTCTTGGGCCTCTTCAGGCGATACCGTCCAACGCCACATATCGTCTTCTGCCTCAACCCATGGATCTTCTAAAATATCGCCCTCGTAAGAGATATGCAATAAATTGGCATCCATAGAATATGGAGATTTTTTCGATTGCTTGTGATAATCGATTGGAATATTATGCTCTTTAGCATAATCCATTAAACTTGAGCGCGAGGATAGATCCCATTCGCGCCAAGGGGCAATCACCTTAATATCGGCATTAAGTGCATAAGCATTAAGCTCGAAGCGCACTTGGTCGTTACCTTTCCCAGTAGCACCATGTGAAATCGTATCGGCACCGACTTCTGCTGCAATCTCTACTAATCGCTTGGAAATTAGTGGCCGAGCAATCGAAGTGCCTAGTAAGTATTCGCCTTCGTAAATCGCATTCGCTCTAAACATTGGGAAAACAAAGTCCTTGGCAAACTCTTCACGGAGGTCTTCAATGTAGATTTCTTTGATGCCCATGGCCACGGCTTTCGCACGTGCCAGCTCAACTTCCTCGCCCTGACCGATATCGGCCGTGAATGTTACGA
The DNA here is from genome assembly GCA_050256315.1 of Gammaproteobacteria bacterium. Taxonomy (GTDB): domain Bacteria; phylum Pseudomonadota; class Gammaproteobacteria; order PS1; family Pseudothioglobaceae; genus Pseudothioglobus. Next base: position 1,597 of record JBBWVR010000036.1, read on the forward strand.
CCTCACAATCGTAAGTTTCCGTTAACCACTTTGCAATAATACTTGTGTCTAAACCGCCTGAATAGGCCAATACAACTTTATTCATTTTCTGCTAATTCTTGATTTTTATAGTTAAATGTCTTTTCATAGAGTACAGTGCCGTCATCAAGCAGCACTTGCACTCTCCATTCACCTATCCATGTATGCCAAAGATTTTTGGAAGACCAAACGCGCCAACGCGGACCTCTAATTTCAAAGCGCACATCAGCCATCACCTTGTCGTCATAAATCCAACGATGGGTAATGTATTCGCCTTTTAAATTACGGATATTGGTAAAGAAGTAGATTTTACCTAAAGAGTTGTCAAGCTCCTCAACAATATCAATTGGCACTCTGTCTTCGACGCTGAGAGAAAGCACAGCTTCGGAAATATTTTCATGCGGCCACTCGTGCGCCAATACTGAAGATGTGAGAAAGAATCCAAGAATTGCTATTGCGATTTTTTTCATTTAATCCACCCAAGTAATGACGTGTTCAAATAATTGATCTTCGCTAACTTCGTTGTCTCTGTACGTGCGCCCTCGCACCGAAATACCAGCCAAATGCACACTATTTTTATTGCCGCTAACCAAGGGGTGCCAGTTGAATAGGTCTTTACCTTCATATAGTAACCGATATGCACAGGTAGAAGGTAGCCAATTAAACTTTTTACCCCAGTCTGGCTTGATTGTCAGGCAATCTGGTACGTAGGTTTGTCGATTCTCATAATGAGGACACGAGCAAGTTTCTTCGTCAAGATAGTGACAAGCAACATCGGTGAAATGGATTTTATTGCTGTCTTCATCTTCTAACTTGTGCAAACAACATCGCCCACAACCATCGCAAAGAGACTCCCATTCGCTCGGTGTCATCTCATCTAGGGTTTTAGCTTGCCAAAAAGGTTTTGTATTTTTACTCACTACTAAGGGGTTAGTGAGAGAATATATCTAAGGATTGCCCTGCCCTCTTCATTGCCAGAACGCGCAGATTCACTCGCCCAGTAATAGGCTTTTTGACGATCCATCTCAATACCAACACCTTGTAAATACATCATCGCCAAAGTGTTTTGCGACTCAGCCGAGCCGGCTTCCGCGGCTCTGGACATCGAAAGGAATACTTGCAAATCATTACCACTAGATCCAGCACCAAGTCCACCGATATTGGCTATTTCGCCTTTATGATCAGCAATACCAAGAGATTGCATTTGGTTAAAGACTTGTTGATTGAGTTTTAATGATTGCGCTATCACACCGAGATCCGAGCTTGTATCCTCACCAACTTCAACCTTGGCACCCGTGACACTAACCTCTGGCGTTGTATTTGGCGCAGTTTCCAATCCGACCACATTAGTTGTAGTCGACTCAACGATTAACTCTTTTTGCTGCAGAGAAATAATCTGTGAAACCCCTGTGCCAATCTTGGCACCGGTAATTATTGGCTTCATTTGCTTAGAAACTTCACCTGTTTGCTTTAATATTTTCTCGCTTGATTGAATGCTACTTTTAGCTTTAACAGCTTCATTTCCACTCGTAGGCTCTATTTTCAACGGCTCAACTTCAATGCCTGGTTGAGAAAAAGCTGCTTCCATCTTAAAAGCTTGTGGCACCTTCTTGGCAGATTTAGAGAACGAACTTGGCAGCATTTTTCCTTGCATTTGCTCGGGCTTAATTTTTGACTCTATGATTTCAATCTCAACGGTACTTGACTTAATAATTTCAGAAGAGTTATTATTGGCGACGATGCTGACTTTCTCGGTATTGTTAATTTCAACTTTCTTCACTGGCTCTGTTACTGCCACTTCCAACACTTCAGCTTTAAGCTCTAGTTCGACTGGCTTTGAGACAACAACCTTTGTCACTTCTTTGACTGGCTCCGCTTCAACCTTGACTGGCTTTTCCACACTCTTCTCGATCTTAACGACGACAGATTTGCTTTCAGCTTTGTTTGTGCTTACAGCTGCACTCGGGTTTTGTTTGATGCTCTCCAGTAACACCTGCGCAGAGGTGTTTTTTTGCGCAACAGATTTTTCCAGCCAAACTAAGGCATCGCCAATATTGCCTTCGTCAAAATACTGCTTGCCCAAACTGTACTGAGCCGCATCGTAACCGCCTTCTGCAGCCCTTTGTAAATAAAGTCTAGCAATTGTGACGTCCTGCTCAACTACTTTTCCTTGTTGATAGATGACATAAAGCGCGTACTGTGCGACTTGATTCTCTTGAGCAGCTAAATCCAGCAACATGGCAATGGCCTTTTGCGGATTGTTGTTAACTCCGTGGCCATCCAGTAGCAATTTGGCCAAGCGATACTCTGCATCCAGGTTGCCCTGCTCAGCAGATTTTTGGTACCAGGTCATACTGGTTTCAATATCTTTCTCCACTCCCGAACCCAGCTGATATCTTAAGCCCAGTGAATACTGAGCCTCAGCGTGACCCTGCTTGGCAGCCTTCTCAAACCAGTGAACAGCTGCAGAGGCGTCTTTATTGACTCCTGAGCCCAGCAAGTATCTAAGCGCTAAAGAATACTGCGCTCGGGCGTGCCCCTGAGTGGCTGCCATTTGATAAAGGGCAGCCGCTCTTTGCAGATCTGTCGCAACACCTTCGCCTTTCAAATACATAGTTGCCAACTGATATTGAGCTTTGACTTGCCCGCCTTCGGCCGCACGACCAAACCAATAAAGTGTTTTGCCACTGTCTCTATCGATTTGTGTGCTAGAGCGATATATTTGACCTGTTAAAAATTGAGCATCTGCATAATTTTTCTGAGCAGCTAACTCTGAGAACTTCAGTGCCAGCGCATCATCCTGCCCAACAAGCTTTCCCTGGTAATACATTTCACCAAGTATTGCCTGTGCGCCTGCATGACCTTGCTCCGCAGACAACTGGTAATATTCAACTGCAGCAGCACTCTCGCCTTCGCGCAGATAAAATTCAGCCAATTCAAACTGAGAATCAGCGCCATATTGATTGGCTGAAATCTCGTATAAACCCCTTGCAAGATCTTTGTTAATTGCGGTACCGGTGCCAGTGTCGTACATTTTTGCCACAATAAGTTGTGCTGTTGCATGACCTGAATCGGCTGCCTTTTTATACCACCCAAAGGCTTGGACGTCGCTCACTGACGTTCCTTCGCCATTACGATACATAACACCGAGGCTAAATTGCGCCTCCACAAAGTCCTGCTCCGCTGCCTTTTGATACCATACAAAAGCATTAGAATGATCTTTCTTTACTCCAACACCATGATAATAGCCGTTGGCAACATTAAATTGCGCGCTCGCATGACCCTTTTCAGCAACTCGTGAATACCAGTAAAAAGCCAGTGCGTAGTCTTGCTCAACATTGATTCCGTTGTGGTACATATTGGCCAAACTAAATTGAGATCTCGCATCACCCTCGCGGGCGAATTGCTCTAATTGTTGTTGCAAGGTTGTGGCAGAATTGTTTGAATCGGAATTGTCTTGATTTTCAGCGGCCAAAGCACTGAATCCGATGAGAGCAATAAGGAGTGGAAGCAGTCTCAACATATTATGAGTAAACGTGCAAAAATGGCATCAGTTCCGATTATAAACACATTTATGCAAGGGTCTCTAGTAATCGCCCCATTCCAATAGCCACTCCGGAGCAAAACGGCAATGGTGACGATAAATCAGATAAAAATTGCTCATCAAGCGCTATTAATGACTTTCCAAGCGCTTGACGTTTTTTAAGCTCGAGCTGAAAACGTTCACGGTAATCCTCAGTAGTTTGCAACTCTTGATAGCCATTAGCAACCTCAACACCGTCAAGATACAATTCAAATCGATGTGCCACACTATTTTCAACTTGAGCCAGAGCGGCTTGCTGTGATGGGAAGTCATAGATAAAACAGATTGGGTGTTGACTTAACTTTGGCTCAACAAAGTGCACAAACAACAGCATTTGTAGGTCTTCAATCCAGCGAAAATCAGCACTCAAACCGTGTGAATTTGCAAAGGCCTTAAGGGTGTCAAAGTCGGTTTGTAGAATATCAATACCTACGTAGCGGACAAAAACTTCATTGTATGACATCTTTATCACTGGCTTGGAATCACAAAGCGTATTAACCAATTCAGCAACCTCGGCCATCAACCGGTGCATATCAAAATCAAGACGGTAGTATTCCAACATACTAAATTCATTGAAATTACGCTCGCCGTGCTCGTTATCTCGATAAGCCGAGCAAATCTGAAAAATGTCACCACTGCCTTGTGCCAGCAGTCGCTTCATTTCAATCTCCGGAGAGGTGTGAAGATACAGTGTGTTGGCCTTGCCAATACCCTCATTAACACGGGTGCTGATGCTATCAATATGAACATCAGTAATTGGCGACGAAACCAAAGCAGGGGTTATTACTTCAGTGACACCACGATCGTAAAAAAACTCTCGTATTTTTTTGATTTGTGCAGATTTTTCCTTGAGGGATTGCTTTAAGGGTGACACCATGTCATTAATTACTAATTAAAATTATCATTTTTACGGAAAATAATGCGAAACATAGTACACCTATGCGAGCAATATTTAACAATAAAATTGGAATTTTAGGACGTAATTATGCGCGGCCTGCGTACTCGTTGGTTCTAGTGTCAACCTTCACTTTCTCACCAATGGTGATAAATAACGGCACTTGCACAACCACACCCGTATTCATTGTTGCTGGCTTGCCGCCTGTGCCAGCAGTGTCACCTTTAAGACCTGGATCGGTATCAGTAACTTCCAATATCACATGATTTGGAGGAGTCACTGAAATTGGATTGTTGTTCCACAGGGTGACCACACAGCTATCTTGTTCGACAAGATAGTTAATAGCGCCAAACATCGCCACCTCATCAAGCGCATACTGCTCATAAGAGTCAGGATCCATAAAGTGCCACGATTCGCCATCGTTATAAAGATATTGCATGTCTAATTCCATCACATCAGCACCTTCCAGAGATTCACCCGACTTAAAGGTCTTCTCCAGCGTCTTGCCAGTGATCAAATCTTTGAGTTTCACTCGATTAAATGCCTGACCCTTTCCAGGCTTAACAATCTCATTATTAACGATTGAGCAGGGGTTGCCATCCAACATCAACTTAAGGCCGTTTTTAAACTGACTTGTACTGTAATTTGCCATATAAATTCCTACCTAACTGTGGCTATTTAATTTCCACATCTGTGTAAAATAATTTCACACACATTTTAACCTTAATTTAATGCACATCCACGAATACCAAGCAAAACAATTGTTCTCACAAAACGGCATCCAAGTGCCGGAATTTATTATCATTTCTGACTACAGTGAAACCGCATCCGCCTGTGAAAAACTTGGCGGATCCGTCTGGGTGGTTAAAGCCCAAGTTCATGCCGGCGGCAGAGGCAAAGGTGGCGGTGTTGTTGTCTGCTTTAAAATTGACGATGCGATTAGCGCAAGTGAAAAATTGTTGGGCAGCAAGCTGATTACACCGCAAACCGATGAGCATGGACTGCCGATAAACCAAGTGATTATTGAGGCGGGTCAAGATATTCAAAAAGAGCTATACTTAGGGTTGCTCGTTGATCGCGCAACATCTAGCATTACCGTGCTAGCATCAACCGAAGGCGGTATGGATATCGAGGAAGTGGCCGCCAAAACGCCCGAGAAAATTATCAAGTATGCAATCGACCCACTAGGAACTCTCGAAGAAAGCGCGTGCAATGAAATTGCCAATCAACTTCAACTAGACTTAAGCCTTCACGCTCAATTTGCAACAACTCTCACTGGACTTTACAGCATCTTCAATGAAAATGATGGCAACCTCATTGAAATCAATCCATTAATTATCACTGGTGCCGGAGAAATCATTGCGCTCGATGGCAAAATAGACTTTGATGATAATGCCTTGTATCGAAACGAAGCGATTGTCACACTGCGTGACACGTCTCAAGAGGATGAGAAAGAAAGAGATGCCAGTGAATACCAACTGAACTATATTTCTCTTGATGGCACAGTTGGCTGCATGGTTAATGGCGCTGGCCTTGCCATGGCTACGATGGATCTCATCGAATACCATGGCGGCTCACCCGCTAACTTTCTTGATGTCGGTGGCACTGCAACAGCAAATCGTGTTGCCAAGGCATTTGAAATCATTCAAAGCGGTGCTGACGTAAAAGCTATATTGGTTAATATTTTT
>JBBWVR010000037.1:0-7726 GCA_050256315.1 Gammaproteobacteria bacterium
AGAGACTTTTGAAAGTATGACAGAGACTTGTGAAGATACATTTGAGTCTGATGATCAACTTGTTGCCAATACTTGTGCAATTATTTTAACTGGTATGTTGATGCTTTAATATCCATCGAATATCAATAAAAAAAAGCCCGCTGATGCGGGCTTTTTTTATAAATAATGAAAAAATCTATATTTCTAAAAGTGAGTTTTCTTTATCGCCTAATGCTTTTTCGATCTCAGCGATATGTGCATCGGTGATTTTTTGAATATTGTCTTCTGCACGATGAGCCTCATCTTCTGAAACTTCTTTTTCTTTTAGTAGGTCGCGATAATCAGAAATTGCATCTCTGCGAATATTTCTAATGGCAACTTTTGCATGCTCGGCTTCATCGCGCACGACACGCACCAATTCTCTGCGACGCTCCTCTGTCAGTGGTGGTAATGGGATACGCATAATTTGCCCCATAGTTGTTGGGTTTAGACCTAGGTCCGATTTCATTATTGCCTTTTCGATTGGCGCTACCATGTCTTTTTCCCAAGGAGAGACTTTGAGTGTTCTTGAGTCTTCGGCACTGATGTTAGACACCTGAGAAATGGGAACCATCGAGCCGTAATATTCCACTTGAATCTGCTCTAATAGAGAGGGGTGTGCTCGTCCAGCGCGAATCTTACTAAAATTAGTTTCCAAGGCGGCAAAGGATTTTTTCATACGATCGTCTGCATCGTTATGAATTTCATTAATCATGTTAAATCTCCGTTTTGACTCACAGTTGTACCAACTGAGCGTCCATTTAAAATATTTGATAAGGTATTGATGTCGTCTAGCATAGAGAAAACACAAATATTGATATTGTGTTCACGACAAAGTGCAAATGCGGCTGTGTCCATGACCGCTAGATTCTTTTCAATTGCCTCGTTAAAGCTTAAGGCATCGTATTTTACTGCGTTTGGGTTATTGGCGGGGTCAGAGCAATAAATACCATCGACTTTAGTGGCTTTGAAGACCACATCAGCATCAACTTCGATAGCCCTGAGCGCTGCACCTGTGTCGGTTGTAAAGCATGGACTGCCAGTGCCGGCTGAAAATATAACTACCGTGCCTTGCGATAGAGCTTCTTTGGCTTTTTTGTGATCAACGGGGTCGCATACGCCACCGCCAATCGGAAAACCAGACATTACTGTTGAAGTGATTTGATTTCTTTCAAAAGCATCAGCAATGGCCAGTGCGTTCATCACTGTTGCCAGCATACCAATATGATCGCCAGTGACGCGATTCATGCCCGCTTTGGCAAGGCTTGCACCACGAAAAATATTGCCGCCACCGATCACAATGGCAACCTCGACGTCTAAATCCAGCGCAGAGCGCACAATCGAAACTACTTTGTCCAAGGTTTTTGGGTCAATACTATTGCTATTGCTAGCCAAGGCTTCACCGCTAAGCTTAAGTAGAATTCGACTGTATATAGCCATTAAATCAATGAATTTGTTACAAAATAATGATTTTACACAAGGCATGAGTATAATTAACCCTTTGTCCCTCAATAAACCAGCTTGTTATTATGGATATGATCAGCATCCGCGGCGCCAGAGTTCACAACTTAAAGAACATTGATGTCACCCTCCCTAGGAATAAGTTAGTTGTCATTACCGGTTTGTCCGGATCGGGCAAATCATCATTGGCATTTGATACTATTTATGCCGAGGGTCAAAGGCGATATGTCGAATCTTTGTCGGCTTATGCCAGGCAGTTTTTGTCTTTAATGGAGAAGCCAGATGTTGATCATATTGAAGGCCTGTCTCCGGCTATTTCGATCGAGCAAAAAGCCACTTCACACAACCCCAGATCAACAGTCGGCACAATCACTGAAATATATGATTATCTGAGATTGTTGTATGCCAGAGTTGGTACACCAAAATGTCCAGAGCACCAGGTGCCGCTGGCTTCACAAACTATTTCACAAATGGTGGACAGTATTCTAGAGCTTCCTGAAGCTGAGAAAATACTCATTCTTGCGCCGATTGTGCAAAATCGAAAGGGTGGTCATAAGAAGTTATTAGAAGAATTATCTCATCAAGGGTTTTTAAGGGCGAGAGTCGATGGTGAAATTCTTTTTCTTGAAGAACTCGATGATTTAGATGGGGCAAAATTTCACACAATTGAAATTGTTGTTGATCGATTAAAAGTCAGAGATGATATCTCATCAAGACTGTCTGAATCACTAGAAACAGCTCTTAATATGAGTGCCGGAATTGTCAAAATAGGACCTATGGAAGAAGGTGCTGATTGGCTGGAAATGACTTTTTCGTCTAAGTTTTCATGCACACACTGTGGTTATTCTTTGAGTGAGTTAGAGCCTAGACTTTTCTCCTTCAACAACCCAGTGGGCGCGTGTGAAACTTGTGCTGGCTTGGGTGTCAAAGAGGTCTTTGATGAGGAAAAAGTAGTTGCCAATCCAGAGTTAAGCTTAGAAGATGGGGCGATTTATGGCTGGAGTAAACTCAATGCATATTTTTACCAAATGCTTTCTATTGTTGCCAATTATTATGGCTTTGCGATTGATGTGCCATTCAATGAGTTGTCCCAAGAGCATCAGCACATCATTCTTTACGGTAGCGATAAAGATGAAATGGATTTTTCAAAAATAAAGGGCAGAAAAGGCTGGTCGAATAAGAAGAAGCCTTTTGAAGGGGTAATTCCTAGAATGATGCGACGCTATGAAGAAAGCGAGATTCGCAGTGTTAGAGAAGAGCTATCACGATATGTGGTGAGCAAGCCTTGCGCGACGTGCCACGGTGACCGCCTCAACGCAGCGGCACGAAATGTGTTTATCAGGGAGAGAAATCTTTCAAGCATTACCAAGCTGTCTATCGGTCAAGCATTCGAATTTTTTGACACTCTCGAGTTGGAAGGAAAGCGTGGCGAGATTGCTAGTAAGATTCTCAAAGAAATTGTTCAGCGCTTACACTTTTTAATTAATGTTGGTCTAGATTATCTTTCATTAGAGCGGAAGGCCAATAGCCTTTCTGGCGGTGAGGCGCAAAGAATACGTCTAGCTTCGCAAATTGGCGCTGGATTGATGGGTGTTTTGTATGTGTTGGACGAGCCATCGATTGGACTGCATCAGCGAGACAATCAAAAATTACTTGATACGTTGATTTACTTGAGAGATTTGGGCAATACAGTTATCGTTGTTGAGCACGATGAAGATGCTATCAGGCAAGCTGACTACGTAATTGATATTGGCCCTGGTGCTGGCGTGCATGGCGGTGAAATCATTGCTTGTGGCACCCCTGAAGAAGTTATTGCAAATACCAACTCTTTAACCGGTGACTATCTCAGTGGTCGTCAGCTTATTCATACGCCCAAGACACGAAAAAAAGCCGATCAATGGCTGCGCATCTTTGGTGCTAGTGGTAATAATTTGAAAGGCGTTGACCTGGAAATCCCAGTTGGTGTACTCACTTGTATTACTGGTGTCTCAGGGTCTGGAAAATCAACACTGATTAACAATACGCTGTATTTGTTGGCCGCAAAAATCCTCAATAGGGCGCAGGTTGAAATTGCTCCTTATGAAAGTGTTGAGGGTATGGAGCTGTTTGACAAGGTGGTCAGCATCAACCAAAGCCCTATTGGTAGAACGCCAAGATCGAATCCCGCCACATACACCGGAGCCCTTACTTTGATTAGAGATTTGTTTGCTCAAACTTTGGAGTCCCGATCAAGGGGCTATAAGTCGGGTCGTTTTAGCTTCAATGTTCAAGGTGGGCGCTGTGAGGCCTGCAAAGGTGATGGCTTGATTAAAGTTGAAATGCATTTTCTGCCTGATATTTATGTTTCTTGTGATGTTTGCAATGGCCATCGCTACAACCGAGAGACACTGGAGATTACTTACAAAGACAAAAGTATTGCCGATGTATTAGAAATGACTGTTGAGGATGCACTGGAGTTTTTCTATGCGATACCGAAAATCTCACAAAAATTGCAAACATTGATGGATGTTGGTTTGAGTTACATCACTTTAGGTCAAAACGCGACAACCTTATCCGGTGGTGAAGCGCAACGAGTGAAGCTGTCAAAAGAACTATCGAAAACAGACACCGGTCAAACACTTTACATTCTAGATGAGCCAACTACCGGTCTACACTTTCATGATATTAAGCAACTTCTCTCAGTGATTTCTCGTCTAAGGGATAGGAATAACACGATTGTCATTATTGAGCACAACCTTGATGTAATTAAAACGGCCGATTGGGTGGTTGATTTGGGGCCAGAAGGGGGTGATAAAGGCGGAGAAATTATTGCCGTTGGCACGCCTGAAGAAGTTTGCCAGTCAGAAAAATCGTTTACTGCTCATTACCTCAAGCAACATCTTTAAGGCAGTTCTTGATAGTCCGTTAAAGTAAGGTGAAAGCTACTGCCGCCATTGGTTTTTCGAATTAAAACAGGTAAGTAGTTGTATTTTTCTGACAAGTTTAATACTAGTCTTAGCTCGGGGCACGCAATCTTAATGGTTTGCAATTTGTCGCCATTAATTTCAATAAATTCGTTGCCAAGCACAGTAAAATTTTGTGGCTTGATGCCTTTACTATCGGCCACTTGGTAGGTAAAAATCTCTCGGTTTGGTTGGGTTCTTACATCCCGAGAAAGAACAAGATAAATGCTGAGCTCATCTGCGATTTTTCCGGAGTCATTGTTCCAAAATTTGTTGCCATCAACTATTGAAAAGTTTTGATCGGCGAAAATGTTAATTTCAAAGTCTTTGTCGACAGAGTCGCCTTTGAGCTCAAGAAGCCTGTAGTAATTACTAGTGACTTGTTGATTAACAACCAGTCCTGAGCTTTCTTCAGTTCTTGAGTAGTTATACAAAGTTTGCCAAAGGGGGGTAACCGAGGCTACGCTTGTGTAAACATAGCGATCATTGTCAGTCTTAAGCTTAAACTCAGCATTTCCAATTTTGAGGCTACCTATAGCCATGTTGGCATAAAGGTCGTAGCTTGCTTCATAAGAGCTGAGTGCGTAAGAGTTTAGTGAGAAAATCAACCCCAGATAAAGGATGAGTCCTTTTTTCATATCACTTGTCCATCCAGTGTTGCAGTCGTTTCGTTCAGAAGCTTTAATCTGCCCTGAGTATACCAGTGAATCACTTCAGGGTATAAAACATGTTCCTGTTTTAGGACTTTAGCAGCAAGGGTTTCAGCGCTTTCTTTGGGGTTTATTTTGATCTCTTTTTGCGCAATAACGGGGCCGCCATCAAGTGTTTTGGTGACAAAATGCACACTTGCGCCATGCAGGGTGTCGTTTGCATCGATGGCTTTCTGATGGGTATCTAATCCGGGATATTTTGGCAGCAAAGAGGGGTGAATGTTGAGCATTCTCCCTTGGTATTTATTGATGAATTCATCCGTTAGAATTCTCATAAAGCCAGCAAGAATCACAATATCAGGCTGATGTTCGTCAATCACACTCATCAGCGCTTGATCAAAGCCCTCTCTTGACTCGAAAAGCTGATGATCTAGGACGCAGTTGGAGATGTCAGCTTTAGCGGCCCTTTCTAAGCCGTATACATTGGGCCTATTACTTACGACACATTGTATTGAGAGGTTAATTTTCTCTGCACTGTCGATGATGGATTGTAAATTAGAGCCGCCACCAGAGATGAGAACGACGCCGTTCATGTTCTAAATTGTAACTTGCTCACCAGTCGACTCAACCACTTCGCCGATTAGCCACGCCACTTCGCCTAACTCATTTAGTTTGCTGATGGCTGCCTCACTTCCCTCTTTAGGCACAACTACCACCATGCCAACGCCACAATTTAATACTCTATGCATTTCACTAGACTCGATATTTCCTTGGGCTTGAAGCCATTGAAAAATTTCTGGCATTTGCCATGAACTTGCATCCAGTTTTGCCGCAAGATGGTCGGGCAAAACTCTGGGAATATTTTCCAATAGACCGCCACCGGTAATATGAGAAATAGCATTTACCGCATGATCCTCAATCAATGAAAGTATTGATTTAACATAGATTTTTGTTGGTTCAATCAAAGCATCCAGTTGTGCTTCACTGGGCTGAGATCTCTCTAGTACCTTGCGAATCAAAGAGTAGCCATTGGAGTGTGGACCGGATGAAGCAAGGGCGATAATATGGTCGCCTGCTGACACTTTAGAGCCATCGATAATTTTGCTTTTTTCGACAATACCCACACAAAAGCCGGCTAAGTCGTATTCCTCACCTTGGTACATGCCCGGCATTTCGGCGGTCTCACCGCCAATCAATGCGCAGCCTGATTGAATACAGCCCTCGCCAATACCTGAGATGACTGAGGTCGCAATATCGATATTGAGTGAACCGGTTGCGTAATAGTCGAGGAAAAATAAAGGTTCTGCGCCTTGAACAATAAGGTCGTTGACGCACATTGCTACTAAATCGATGCCAATTGTGTTGTGTTTATTGAGTATTTCCGCCACCTTTAATTTGGTTCCAACACCATCTGTGCCTGAAATTAAAACTGGATTTTTGTACTTATCAAGCGGGATTTCAAACATTGCACCAAAGCCACCCAATCCGGCCAAAACGCCAGGGCGCATAGTGGACTTGGCAATAGGTTTGATTTGCTCTATGAGGTCATTACCCTTGGTGATATCTACACCGGCGTCCTTGTAAGTCAATGATGACATCTTGGTTTTTCCGTATAATTAATGGCTAGTGATAAACGATTAGAAGTCAACATATATATGGGTTTTTCAATGCTTCCTAATGCGCTCTCAATATTGCGTATTATTTTAACAGTTCCGATTGTTATAGCGCTATTAAAAGAGCAGTATTTTTTGGTGATGGTATTGTTTTTTTCAGCCGGCGTTACAGACGCGCTTGATGGTTGGTTCGCTAAGCAATTTTCCTTGCAATCAAGACTCGGTTCGATTCTCGATCCAATGGCGGACAAAATTCTGCTGACATGTACTTTTATCACTTTGTACTTGATTGCGATACTGCCTTTTTGGTTGCTACTACTTATTTTTCTCAGAGATTTAATTATTGTCGCCGCGACTGTTGGCTATTTTCTTGGCCAAGAAGAGAGTGAAAATGAGCGTTTGCAACCAACTTGGATTAGTAAATTAAATACAGTGTTGCAAATTATTTTAGTGTTGTTTGTGGTTTTGGCGCAACTGCAAGAGGGTCTTGTTGAGTGGTTTGAAGTCGCATTTATTGTTGTTGCTACTTCAACTGCACTGAGTGGTGCAGACTATATGTGGTTATGGGTTAGGCAATTTGTTCTGCAGGAAGCCAAGAAATGAACCAGCTTGGGTTGCCAATCTCTTTAAATGTGCAAATGTCGCTGGCAAATTTTGTTGCTAATGCCCAAATACAAAGCGCAGTTGGTCGACTTTTTAATTCCGACATAGCCTCTGAGGTTTATGTTTATGGTGGCGCTGGTAGCGGTAAAACGCATCTTTTACAAGCTGTTATTTTTAGTGCTATGGAGAACAATAAAGCAGCAGTATTTATTGATTGTAATGAAGAGATTCCGGATTATTTGGTAGAAACGGTCGCCGATTTGGATTGGCTTAGTATTGATAATATCGCCTCTATTGAAGCGGCGCAACAGCATTTAATGTTTGATTGTTATAACCGCGCTCGACAATCAAATGTTAATATTATTGTTAGTGGCCCGAGCTTGCCAAGCGAGCTGGAGATAATGAAAGACATAAAAACACGTTTGAGTTTAGCGACCGT
>JBBWVR010000038.1:0-20000 GCA_050256315.1 Gammaproteobacteria bacterium
TAGAGTACCGGCAACAATCATTAAATCGGATTGTCTAGGCGTTGGTCTAAAAACGATACCAAAACGGTCAAGATCGTAGCGCGACGAGCCCGCCTCCATCATTTCAACAGCACAACACGCCAAGCCAAACGTCATTGGCCACAGAGAGCCTGTACGCGCCCAATTAATTACTTTGTCGAGTGAGGTGGTAACAAACCCCTCTTTCATTAAACCTTCAATAGCCATTGTGAACCTTAGTGTTAAAGCAGGATGCAAAAACCAAACTCTGAGAAGCGAGTGTTTTTATTTTCTGCAAGGCGTGTTGTAAAAAATATAAAGGAGCATAGACATCGCTATGTGACTGAATACTTTTCAAATGTAACGCGGCAGAGGGTAAAAAAACGAAGCTTATCATTCCCACTCAAGCGCCCCCTTCTTCCACTCGAAAATAAAACCGACAACGAGCAGCAATAGGAAGATAGACATGCCAATAAAACCAAACCATCCAAGCTTGGCCTGCACAACAGCCCAAGGGATAAAGAACGCAACTTCCAAGTCAAAAATAATAAAAAGAATTGCCACTAAATAGTAGCGAACATTGAAATGCATTCTAGAGTCTTCAAATGGAGGGAAACCGCACTCGAATTGTGAATTTTTTTCTTCGTTTGGCTTGTGCGGGCCAAGAAGGTAACCAAGCAAGGTTAGGCCAACGCCAAATGCGATGCCTAGGAATATAAATACTGCAATAGGTAAATAATTTTCTAACACTTTTTCTTGCTCAGATTAGGGGTGCGAATATTATAACAACTTAATCGCAAAACAGCGAGAAAGTTGGTGCTGAAAACACACAGAAAATCCGAAAACGTGCGCTTAAGTGTTGAGTTGCGTGCCGCCGACAGTAAGAGAATCCAGCTTTAAGCTTGGCTGACCAACGCCGACCGGCACACTTTGCCCTTCTTTGCCGCAAACACCTATACCTGGGTCAAGCCTTAAGTCGTTCCCAACCATGGAAATTTGATGCAGCACTTCATCTCCCGCACCAATCAATGTTGCCCCTTTTATGGGCTTAGTGATTTTGCCATTTTTGATAAGATAGGCCTCATTGGCAGAAAACACAAACTTGCCATTGGTAATGTCGACTTGACCGCCATCAAAATTCTTGGCATAAATACCGTCGTCAACCGAGGCAATCATATCTTCGAAGCTGTCATTGCCACTAAGCATGTAAGTGTTGGTCATTCTCGGCATAGGGATGTGTGCATAAGATTCACGTCTAGCGTTACCTGTGCTTGACTCGCCCATGAGTCTAGCATTAAGCTTATCGAACATATAGCCTTTCAGTACACCGTCTTTGATTAGAACGGTTTCTTGGGTCGGCGTTCCCTCATCATCAATGGTTAGGCTGCCTCTACGGTTGGCAATAGTGCCATTATCGACAATAGTGCATTTTTCATTGGCAACTTGCTGCCCAATCTTACCACTAAAAACGGACGTTTTTTTGCGATTAAAATCCCCTTCAAGACCATGCCCTATCGCCTCATGCAATAATACACCCGGCCAGCCAGAACCAAGAATCACCGGCATTTTCCCAGCGGGCGCATCCTCCGATTCAAGTGCAACCAAGGCCATACGAATAGCCTCCTGGGTGTAGACCTCTATAAAACCATTGTCGACAAAATAGCGATAATCATAACGGCCGCCACCGCCACTTGAGGCCTGCTCTACTCGACCGTTTTTTTCAACAACAACACTGACACTTATTCGAACCATTGGACGGCAATCCATTTGATAAACACCATCGGTCGAGGCAATTATAATTTCACTGTAAGCGCCTGAAAGTGAGGCGCTGACTTGTTTTACTGTTTTCTCTTTTCTAGCAATAGCATTAATCTGGCGCAGCACATCAACCTTCTCTTCTGGGGTCAAACTTCCCAATGGACTAAGTGCTGGATATTTTGCTCGTGAAGATGACTCTTGTAAGATTTTTGGCTGATGCAGGCGTTTTGTGTCCGAAATACCTTTGGCAAAGTCAATCGCACCTTGGATGGCTTTTAAGTTAAGATCATCCGAATAAGAGAAGCCTGTTTTATCGCCGACAACACTACGTGCGCCAACGCCATGACTGATGTGATACGAGCCATCTTTAACAATGCCTTCATCGAGCACCCAAGACTCAGCCTCTGAATGCTGAAAATATAGATCAGCATAGTCAGCTCCCGTTTCAGAAAGAGAGCTTAATAAATCAAAAATCCCTTCCTGACTGATGCTGTGATCATCGAGTAACTGTTGAATCATGAGTCAGCTCCTTTGGACTCAATCACAGGATTAGACCAAGGCCCAGTAATTGTGTAGTTGAACTCCAACACATCATTAAACATCTTGCCAATGATTTCACCACCAAACAGCAACTTATCAGCCGCCCAGATACCCAGCCCGGTAAGGCCGCCGCCAGCAAGATAAGTAGCCAGAGGCACGCTGTCGGCAATGGAAGGCCTAACAGTGGCCACTAGGTTGTAGTCGCGATTGATTAAATCGGCATAGCCTGATAATTCGATTTCACTGTCTTCACTCTCAATTTGAAAGTCGTAAATACTGGCCCTTGCATCACCAAATAGTAATTTAACATTAATCCTATCGTAAGCAAAGCCTTTCTCTTGTAACTCACTCTTGTCGAGTTTCATTCGACTAGCAATTGAGTTCAGACTAACAAAAGATAACAATTTAAAGAAACTTGGGTCTTGCTCGGTAAACACACCTTGTTCAATGTCCACTTTGACAAAACCACTCACTTTAGCGATTGAAATTTCCCACGGCGCACAATCGCAATAAAGGCGGATATCTGTAGTGAATTTACCGCCACTGACGGGCTCTTCAATACCAAACCTTTCTAAGAAGTCAGATAAATTGTGGTGTGAAGCTTGAGCTCTGAGAATGGTTTTTCCATCCATCCAATCGCCATTAAAAACCAACTCCTTATCGCTGACGCCAATGTCTTCAAATCTCAAACTCTGAATTTGCATCACTTGTTCCTTGCTAATCAAGTCGGCTTCAAAATTCGGTATCGCATTTCCATTCACTTCGGCATTCTTTGAGATCAAGTGAAAACTTGGGAAGTCACCAGGCAAAAATCTCCACGGGCTTTTGATCTCGTCAATATCAGTCATTCTAAGGTCGTGCAATTCAACAAATGCAGGTCCTTTAGGGTGCGGGTAAAGATAAACACCCACTTCAAAATCTTTAGAGTTAATTTGCGCATGCCACTCACTGTCGCCTTCTTGGCTGATAAACGCCTCAAGGTCACCATCTCTCTGCTTCATCGCCACCTTAAATTTTGAGGGGTTATCATCTATCCACTCATCTGGGTTGATTGACAAATCAAACGGTACGCCACCTATATCGCCCTTACCTTTAGTTTGAAGGATGTTATCATGATAAGAAATTTGAGAACTGTAATGATCAACTTTTACCCTTCCTTCAAGAACACTCAACCGATTGTCCGTGATAAACATATCGCAATCCAGTACAACTTTTTTGCTCTGGTCTGCATTAAAAGGCGCTTCAATAAAAACATCGCCCCAAATATCCCCTGTCAGCTCAAACTGATCAATAAAGTATTTTGTAGCTTCCGAAGCTGGAGAGTTTTTAATAAATGCCGCAACTTGTTCACTGGTTGAGTTGATACGACCATAAGCGCTTATTTTTGCATCATCTTGATCAAAATTACGCGCTGAAATATTTAAATAGCTGACGTCAATATCGCCAACTTTGGCGTTTTTACCAGTAATTTGCACATAATTATTAGTAAAAGAAACTTTGGCATTGAGTTTAGTAATTGGCGGCCACTCTGGATCCATTGTCAGTTGAGCATCAACAAGCTCTGCACTAAATTTTGTTATTGGCATACTTTGGTCGCCAGACAATTTAAAGCGTGTGGTAAACATGGCGTTTTTGACCAGACCTGAATTCAATGATTGACTTAACCAAACAGCACTTTGTGTATTTGCCAATGCCTCAGGTATGTTTTGCTGAATTTTAGAAACATTAATCTGGTCGACATAACTTTCAAATTCAAGAAACATTTGACCTTTCTCTGAGAATATTTTGAGCTGAGCAGAAAGATTAAAATCAGCATTTTTAATAGAGAAAGGAAAAACAGCCACATTATCCTTTTTAGCTCTAGTGACATCAACGCTGGTTTTTATGTCCACAGTATTGCCAATTTTTAGCGCTTGAGCGCCGGTCGTTATCGCTTGGTTTTCCATCGAGAAAGTAATCTTCTGTTTGTTTCTCTTGAGTTCAATCGGTGCGAGCTGATGTGAACTTTCCCCGTGAATAATGGTCCTGTTAATGTATAAAGTTTCCAATGACAACAAGCTAGAAAAGCCAGTGTTGGAGAAAACAGCATCGGTATCAATAAATGCCATATAGGAGTCAATTAAAGTGACGTCAACAGTTAACTCACCAATATTGATATGACCCGGTATGCTAATGCCATCAATAAGAGCAGAAAAATTAACATTCCAACGAAGCACATCCATTGACACGATTGGATTTAAACCTTTTGCACCAATATTGACTCCGTGTGCGGCCAAGACCAGCTTATTATTCATAAATTCTAATGCTAAACGCTCAATATCGACATCCAAACCAGTGACACTGGAGAGTCTCTGCTCAAGAGGGGCCTTTATGCTTTGCGGAAAGAGCACAAAGAACGCCACAATACTCAATAATAGTAGTGATGCAATGGCGGTAAGCCAAGTGCTTATTTTGAGAAGGTTGAGGCTGCGGTGGAGGCTTATATTAAGCATATTTATCATGGATTCGAGTGCAAGTCATTATAACCAAATGTATAATATGCCGGAATTTAATCTGATTATAAAGGAAGAAAAATGAGTCAAGGTGCAAAAGGTGTAAGCAAGCTAATGATAATAGCTTGGTTGGCTGCAATGGTGTTTATTACAGTAATGTTCTTTGGTAGTTCAAGTGATGATTCTGTCGAGGTTGCTACCGACAGCGCAACACTAGAACGCATTCAGCCAGTGGGCGAAGTAAGCGTTGAAAGCGCTGTTGCATCAACAGGTGGCACTGAACGCTCAGGTGAAGAGCTTTACGCAAGATGCCAAGGTTGTCATGGCACAGGTGCTATGGGCGCACCAAAGTTTGGCTCTCTAGCTGACTGGGCGCCGAGAATTGAGCGTGGTATTGATGACGTTCTTCAAGTTGCTATTGCTGGTAAAGGCGCAATGCCGGCAAAAGGTGGTTGTTCTGACTGTTCAGACAACGAACTGAAATCTGTTATTCAATACATGATGGACAGCGCCAAGTAAAACTCAGAAAACCATTAATTAGGGGCTTAGCGGTTGAAATACACCCAAGTCCCTATTTTTTTGTACGTCACTCCAAGGCAACACTCTGCCGTTCATCGCCACATAAACACCCGGCTCAAGCAACTGCACTGAGCCAATCGCACAGCCCAAATTAAACAAAGCATCGGAATTATTCACCGCATAAGGCACCATTGCGCCAAACAGCACGATTGTTTTATTTAGATCATTCTCACCCAGGAGCTTGGCGGTCTCACACATTGTGTCAGTGCCATGGGTGATCAAAACCGTATCTTCATCACACTCTAGGCAATGTTTGAGTATTAACTCACGATGATCATCAGCCATATCCAAACTGTCTATTAACATCAGCACTTGGGAGGTGATTTCAACCTCAGCTCTTGCTCGTAAAAGCATTTCAGGAAAGTGCGTGGTCTCGAATGTCAGCCCACCATTAAATTGGTTATAAGCCTTATCAATCGTGCCGCCAGTAATTAATAATTTAATACTCATAAGAAACTCTTTATTCTTCGGCTACGCTTGGACGGCACCATATGGTTATTCACCCGAACAACACATGACCAATATAACCTTTCACTGACAAAGTGCCGTCGCCCTTGAATTTGATATTGCAATCGTAATCTTTGCCGCTCTCTGGATCATAAATTTTACCCTTTCGCCACTTGTTGTCGCCGATATAAAACAAATCTCTTAACAAGTTCAAGCCAACAATAGGACGACTCTGTTGATCTAGATCTGGGTTATTAAGATCAACTTTTGGCTGGCCCACCATACCGATCATAGTATCGTCCGCATACAAGGGTTTTTTAAGGTCAACAATTCTGCCAAAATACGCATCACCTTCTTAATATATTTCCACTGTAGCATTGTCGTTTTCTGTAAACCAAAAACCCAGCAGCCGATCGCTTTTAACATTGGCGACAGACGTTACCGAAACAAGTAGCAATCCAAGCATAATTATTAGGGTGTTTTTAAACATACTCAGAATAGAAATCTGAAAAAAACATTGCACGCTTTTCGATTTATAAAAACGTGTTTTTCAATTAAAGATAAAGACTTAAACTCTCTTTTTGAAATCTGCGATTCTCTAAGGGGCTTTGACATAAACAGTTCGGAAAAAATAGGAATAGACAATCTACGCCCTTTTTCCAAAGATATCGGCGCCAATCCGCACAAAAGTAGCGCCATTTTCGACCGCCAATTCCAAGTCTTGACTCATTCCCATCGATAAAGTGTCCATTGTTGAATATTTAGCCAGTAAGTTCGCCATTTTTGAGAAACTTTGTCCAGGGTTCGCTTGACTGGGAATGCACATAAAGCCTCGAAGACAAATGTTTGGCAAATTTTCGATTTGAAGTACAGCCCCCTCAATTTCATCCAGTAAAAAACCAGATTTAGTCGGCTCTTGATCGATATTGACTTGCAATAAGATGTTCAGCTTACCCAATGAATCAAGCCTTTGATCGCCCAGTCTTTTTGCTATTTTTACTCGGTCAACACTGTGCACCCAGTCAAAGTGCTTAGCTATTTTTGAAGTTTTGTTGGATTGAATTGGGCCGATAAAATGCCAAATAAGATCCCGACCCTGAAGAGTGGCTATCTTTTCAAGGGCCTCTTGAAGATAGTTTTCACCAAAATGTTGCTGCCCAGCATCAACGGCCAACTGAAGTTCAGCAGCAGCACGCGTTTTGCTAACAGCAATTAATTGGACAACTTGATCGTGGCTAACAGAATTAATTCTCGCATTAACTTTATCTAAGTTATGTGCAATCATTAGAAGACAGTGCTTGCCTCAAACACCGGGCCATCGACACAAACACGTTTCATTGCTGGGCCATTTTCAGTTTGCACCAGCACAGTACAACCAGCACAACCGCCAACTGCACAAGCCATAAACTCTTCTAATGACACTTGGCAAGGCAAGTTGAGTTCCGCTGCCAATTGAGCAACAGCCTCTAACATTGGATGTGGACCGCAAGAATAAATCTCGATCTGTGCCAACTCATCTACAGACAATGTCGATAAATATTCCCTCGCTAAATCAGTAACATAGCCCTGATAAGCGCCCTCATAATTCTGCAAACTGGTGAGTCGACACTCAATACCCCAGTCCTCCAACAGCGGCATGGTGTGCGTTGCACCACCATAATTAACGCCATTATCAGCCGCTTTATCGGCAAAAGGGAACGGCACTTCTGAACCTAGAATAGTGAAGGGTGTATAGTTTGAATCGTTCTGCAATTGCTGGGCAATAGCAATC
The DNA here is from genome assembly GCA_050256315.1 of Gammaproteobacteria bacterium. Taxonomy (GTDB): domain Bacteria; phylum Pseudomonadota; class Gammaproteobacteria; order PS1; family Pseudothioglobaceae; genus Pseudothioglobus. Next base: position 7,585 of record JBBWVR010000038.1, read on the forward strand.
ATTGGGGGCATACCTACACCGCCACCGATAAGCAACGGTCTTTTATTATCAGTAAGCTCAAAACCAACACCAATTGGCCCAATAACTGACAAAAATTCACCGATTTTACGCCCGGCTAACTGCCGCGTACCTTCACCTACATTTTTGTACAAAAGGTCAAATGTTTCATTTTCTACATCGACCGACATTATTGAAATCGGCCTGCGCATAGGCAACGCATCAGAAACACTGATGTGTACAAATTGTCCTGGCTTTGTTTCGCTGGCAATTTCAGCAGAAGACAAGGTGATGATGTATTGCTCGCCATCGAATTTGTAATGCGCTAAAACTTGACAGTCATAAACACCAATTGTACCGCGAGTTGACTTACTCATCAGCGGTAATCAAAGTGCCTACGCCACTATCAGTAAAGACTTCCAGCAATACCGCATGGGGTACTCGACCATCAATAATATGTGTACTGCCCACGCCCGATTCAACTGCTGATAGTGCACAACCAATCTTTGGCAACATACCACCGTGAATAGTGCCATCATCAATCAACTCATGCACCTTTGCAGCATTTAAGCCAGTCAACAACTCACCCTCCGCACCTAACAAGCCAACTGTGTTTGTCAATAAAATCAGCTTTTCAGCGTTAAGCGCTTCAGCCACCGCACCGGCAACTAAATCCGCATTAATATTGTATGAGAAGCCGTCTTTTCCAACGCCAATGGGTGCAATAACAGGGATAAAGTCTCCTTGTAGCAATAAATCTATAATAGAGGTATCAACTTTATCAACCTCTCCAACATGACCTAGATCAATAATCTCAGAAGTAGGTTCAACCTTACTACGCATTTTTTTTGCGGTAATAAGCTGGCCATCCTTGCCGGTAAGACCAATTGAATGACCGCCATGCTGATGAATAAGGTTAACAATTTCTTTGTTAACCAAACCACCCAGAACCATCTCCACCACGTCCATGGTCTCAGAATCAGTAACGCGCATGCCACCGATAAATTCACTCTCTTTGCCAATCTTCTTCAAGGTGTTGCCAATCTGTGGACCACCGCCATGAACAACAATCGGATTCATACCGACCGATTTCATCAAAACGATATCACGGGCAAAACTTGATTTTAAATCTTCATCAACCATGGCGTTGCCGCCGTATTTAATGACAATGGTCTTACCACGAAATTTTTGAATATAAGGCAGGGACTCAGAAAGAACGCTGGCAATATTGTGTATTTGCATGATTTATTGTTAAAGAAAAACTAGCGAGTATTTTACCCCATGGGCATTTCAAGCGTTAAGCCAGTTAATGACAAGCCTTGCCAAATTTCTTAAGGCGCCAATAGTTATAGGGCCACGGCGTGATAAAACCAACAACCAACATCAACGGAATAGCGTAATAATTCATTCCCAGTCGCCCGCCAGTAAAGAGTAGATCAGTAATTTCCATCGCAATTTCCATCATTAACATGGATATAAAAGACATTCCAAGTGCGGTTTTCAGTGCATTGCTAAAATCGAACTTCGAGCGCATAAGGATAACAGTTTCCAACATAACACTGGTGATCAGTCCGTTAATCAAAGGCAACATTGCAAAGAAATACCAAAGACTACTATATATCACGATATCACTCGTAATGCCTGAATAGCTATAATATGCAAGCGTAGAAAATTCACCGATTGCACAACCAATTAAACACCATTTCGTATTATTAGCACTACGTTTCCAGGTGTGTTTACAAGACCAAAATCCACTCATATTAATTAAACCTTTTATCGTATTTTGTTTTAATTTCACTCGGCCACAGACTAAAAACATAGTCAAGAACCGCCTGTCTTTCGTCACCCGTCAATATTTTTTCAAAAGCAGGCATTTGGCCACCCATTTTATGACCGCCTTCGTTAATTGTTTTCAATAATTGCGGCGGCGAATGATGCCAAGCGTGTGCTGTACCATCAAGGGGTGGTGCCGGATATTTTCCATCAGCACCTTTTTCCTTCCAATTACTGACAAGGCCGCGCGCCTCTTTGCCATGACAAACAACGCAGTTGGCCTCAAATACGGCCTTGCCAATGGCAACATTTTCATTTTCAGGTTCGTTACTACTGCAGGCAGAAAGCAAAAACAACAAAACAGAAATACTCAGTAATTTCATAAAAACATTTCCTGGCAATCATTAACAAAATTAAAACCTTTTGCAGTTGGCACAACTTTATTGCCCTTAAGGCTCAACAAGCCCAAATCACTAGCATTACTGAGCTTATCATCAATAACATCTCGCGATTTTCCAGTTCTTGATTCGAATAACTCCAAGTCAAAGCCTTGCTTCAATCTTAATGCGTTGAGCATAAATTCAAAGGTTGTATTTTCGATGATTTTAGAAGTTAAATCAAGATCTTTCCCTTGAAATTTAACCATGTAATCTTTCGGTGATTTGGGCTTTAATGTGCGAAAGATTGTTTGAGTTTTACTGTCTGTTATTTTGCCGTGTGCCCCCGCACCAATGCCTAAATAATCACCAAATTGCCAATAATTCATATTGTGCTTCGATGGGATTTTGCCGTAAGCCGAAATCTCATATTGTTTATGCCCATGACTCTCTATCAAGGCCGCACCTTTTGCACCCATTGCCCAAACACTCTCATCATCTGGCAATTTGGGTGGGAATTTGGCAAATAAAGTATTGGGTTCCAGGGTAAGCTGATAATACGAAATATGGGTTGAACCGAATGACAAGGCGATCTCGATATCGCTCAAACATTGCTTAATCGTTTGACCTTCAAGACCGTGCATCAAGTCAATATTAAAATTGTCAAAACCTACTTCTTTGGCTTTTTCAATAGCATGAGTGGCTTCATCGCTCGAGTGAATCCTACCTAATTGGCTTAGATGTTGATCATTAAATGATTGAACACCAATGGACAATCGATTGATGCCCGCGTCTCTAAAGCGAGCAAATTTATCAATTTCAAATGTGCCTGGATTGGTCTCTAGGGTAATTTCCGCATCTTTATCAATGTTTAGGCTTTGATAAAGCCCTTGCATTAATCGCTCTAGCTCATCGCCACCGAGCAAACTGGGTGTACCACCACCAATAAAAATAGAGTGGATTGGTCGACCTTGCAGGCAAGGCAAATCTTGCTCTAAATCTGTGAGCAAAGCCTCAACATAAGCACCATCCGGCACACCTTCATGAGAATTAAAGTCGCAATAAGGGCATTTTTTCACACACCAAGGGTAGTGAATATAGAGTGAAATTGGTGGTAGTTGTAACAATTGAATTACCCTTGTAATTGCTCTATAAAAGCCTGTAGAGCTTGCCCTCTGTGTGATATTTTGTTTTTTTCTTCAGAACTCAGTTCAGCAGAAGTGCAACCATGTGAAGGTAGATAAAAGATAGGGTCGTAGCCAAAACCACCCTGACCTCTTGCCTCATTAATGATTTCACCCTCCCAACTTCTTTGGATAATCACCGGCGTCGGGTCATCACCGTGCTGGACGCAAGCTAACGCACACCAAAAGCGCGCCAGTCTATTATCAGTGTACTTTAAATCGGACAATAGTTTTTGCCAATTCGCCTTGTCGCTGGCATCTTTGCCCGCGTAACGGGCAGAATAAATACCCGGTGCGCCGTTCAGTGTATTGACCACAAGACCAGAGTCATCAGCGAGCGCTGGCAGGCCGGTTTGCTTGGAAGCATTGCGAGCCTTGATTAAGGCATTTTCAACAAAACTGAGCCCTGTTTCTGGCACCCCCTCTACGCCCAAAGTTTGTTGCGAAATCACTTTATAAATCCCACCCAACATAGTATTGAGCTCACGTACTTTTCCGGGATTGCTGGTTGCAAGAACGAGTTTTTTCATAGTAAATATAGCGTCATACTTGGTATTGTTCTAGTCTTAACTTGTCCTTCCACTCGTCTTCACTCATTATTTTGATTCATTCGGTCAGGGTCTATGGTTTTGTGAACATATAACTAATGACCGATGAACCAAACCCGTAGCCAAACCCAACCCCGATGGAGCCGACCAAGTTCATCGGGGGGCTAACTCCAAACCATCCTGTGTAGTTCACCAAAAAACCAAAACACCCAATTATTAAGCCTATGCCGAAACTATTTTTTCTGTCTTTCATAGTGATACGACTTCTATGTCAATACTAGCATTTTATAGCGAAACCTGTGCTCTACGGTATAATCACTACCCAATCAAAGAGTGGGGTGAAAAAATGACACAAGATGAAATGAAATCAGACGTGGCAAAAGCCGCTCTTAAGTACGTCATTCCAAATACAATTATTGGTGTTGGCACGGGCTCTACAGCCAATTTTTTCATTGACGCTTTGGCAACAATGAAAGATCAAATTTTAGGCGCAGTAGCTAGCTCGATGGCCACACAAGAGCGCTTAGAAAGTCACGGCATTACTGTCTTCGATCTTAACGATGTTGAAACTATGTCGGTCTATATTGATGGTGCAGATGAATCTGATGCTGAGCTGAATCTTATCAAAGGTGGTGGCGGTGCACTCACTCGCGAGAAAATTGTCGCCGCAGTTGCACAGCGGTTTGTCTGTATCGCTGACGAGTCGAAGCTAGTTGAGGTGATGGGTGAATTCCCTTTGCCGGTTGAAGTAATCCCTATGTCATCCAAGTATGTTAAGCGAGAAATCTCCAACAACATCGGTGGCACGCCTGTATTGAGAGAGGGATTCGTAACTGATAATGGCAATCTTATTCTTGACGTTAAAGGCTTGAAAATCACCGATCCAAAAGCACTAGAAACTGAGCTAAACAACATTGTGGGCGTCGTCACCAATGGCTTATTCGCCAATCGTAGCGCTGATGTTCTACTTCTTGGCACTCAGCAAGGTGTCAAAACCATCAGCCTTTAGCTTATAGAGGCTTGTTATTGACAGTCTTTCGGCGCAAGCCTAAAATAATCTTTAACGGTTAATTTCTATTTCTCGAGGTCTTTATGTCACAACATATATTGGATGCAACCGGGCTAAACTGCCCAATGCCAATTTTAAAAGCTAAGCAGGCGCTGGCAAAAATGGAGGCGCAAGACACTCTAGAAGTAACCTGCACCGATAAAGGCTCAACCAAAGATTTTATTGCTTTTTGCCATCAAACAGGCAACACACTGCTTTCGCATGAGGCCAAAGACAATCAATTTATTTTTAATATCGAGAAGAGCGCTTAAATGTCTGAAAACAACGGAATGACAATAATTTCTTCAAAAGGCACACTGGATTGGGCTTTCCCGCCATTTATTGTCGGCTCAACAGCTGCTGCAATGGGAAAGGAAGTGACAATATTTTTTACTTTTTACGGCCTTGGTTTGCTCTTAAAAGACCTTTCTGGTTTACGTGTCTCACCTCAGGGAAATCCCGCAATGCCGATGAAAATGCCTTTTGGGCCACAGTGGCTGCAAAAAATTGATTTCGGCCCAAAAATTCCCAATATCATGTGGAATATTCCTGGCATGGAGCTTTTTGCAACAAGCATGATGAAGAAAACAATGAAAAAAAATAACATCGCCACCATTGAAGAGCTTAGAGATGTGTGCCTAGAAATGGGCGTTAAGCTCATCGCTTGTGAGATGACAATTGGTATGTTTGGCTATTCAAGAGAAGACTTTATTGATGGCATCGAATACGCAGGAGCGGCAACCTATCTAGACATTGCCCAAGGCTCCAACCATGACTTGTTTATCTAGAACAATAAAAAACTAACGTAGATCAAGAATAGGCCAGTTTTTATCTTCTGCATATGTTTTCAGTGCCGCATTAGGATTCACAGCAACCGGATGATCCACAACATCTAACAGTGGAATATCATTATGCGAATCGGAATAAAAACTTGAACCCTCTAGCGTTTCATCATGTTCCTCGAGCCACAGCATTAAATTATCCACTTTTCCCGAGGCATAAGTAGGAATACCAACAATCTTGCCGGTATAACGGCCATCAACTATCTCGGCTTCAATTGCCAATATATTATCGATGCCATATAAGTTTGCGATGGCTTCGGTCACGAATCGACTGGTTGCGGTAATGACCAGTATGGTGTCACCTTGGCTTTTATGTTTGTCGATTAATTGCTGCGCCTTATCAAGAACAATAGGCTTTATTTTCTCGGCTATGAATTGCTCGTGCATCGACGCCAACTCATCCATATTAAAGCGAGATAGTGGCTCAATAGCAAATTCAGAATATTCGTGGATATCAAGCGAACCATGGTTGTATTGTTGAAAATAGTGCTCATTTTTTTCTCGATGAGTCTTAGCATTAACTGCACCAATTTCACAGAGAAATTCACCCCAGAGATAATCACTATCACCGCCAATTAGCGTGTTATCTAAATCAAATATTGCTAATGACATATATTTTCCTTAATAATTTGAATAACTTCATCGGTTGAGTTAACAACATGCATTAGGGCTAAATCTTGCTTAGAAATATAGCTGTCTTCTGCTAATTTCGTAAACCAGAATAACAACGGTTTCCAGTAATCAAGGCCGTATAGAATCAAAGGAATGGGGCGCATTTTCTTCGTTTGCACCAAAGTCAATACCTCCATTAACTCATCAGCTGTACCGTAACCACCGGGAAAGTAGACACAGGCTTTTGCATGCTTGACTAACATCACCTTTCGTGAGAAAAAGTGCTCAAAGGTTAGGCACTCATCTAAATAAGGATTGGCGCTTTGTTCGTGCGGCAGCTCAATGTTAAGCCCTATGCTTTTTGACTTACCCTCATAAGCACCTTTATTGGCTGCTTTCATAATGCCAGGTCCAGCGCCAGTTAGGATGTTATAACCATCGTCTGACAGTTCTTTTGCTAGCTGATAAGCCTGTTGAAACAAAGGGTCTGTGCGCTTTACTCTTGCCGAGCCAAAAATCGTAATGTTATTTTGGTAGGCCGCCAAAAGCTGCTGCGCCTCAGCCATTTCAATGCCTACATCAACGATATTCATAGTTGAGAGAAAGCCTTGCTAGCTGCATCAATGGTTTTATCAAGTTCGTTTTTACCATGCGCGCCCGATAAAAATCCAGCTTCATAAGCCGATGGCGCTAAATATACACCCTCACTCAACATCAGATGATAGAAAGCCTTAAACCGCTCAATATTACAATTCGACGCTTGGGCAAAATTGCTGACTTGTTCTTCATCACTGAAGAACAATCCAAACATACCGCCAATAGTATTTGCTGTCATTGGGATGTCGCGCTCCCTTGCGGCATTAACAATACCTGAAGTTAAATACTCAGTACTTTCGCTGAGATTTTGGTAAAAATTCGGATCACTCTCCAATACGTTTAGCATCGCCAAGCCAGCCGCCATAGATAATGGATTACCTGACAGTGTGCCGGCTTGATACACTGACCCCAAAGGCGCGATTTCGCTCATGATATCTCGTCGACCGCCAAAAGCCGCCACTGGCAAACCACCGCCAATCACTTTGCCCAGAGTTGTTAAATCAGGCTTTACTTGGTAATGGGCTTGTGCGCCACCGAGCGCCACTCGAAAGCCGGTCATCACTTCATCAAAAATGAGCACAGTGCCGTGTGCGTCACAAACATCTCTGAGGCCTTGTAGAAATCCTTCACTCGGCGGAATACAATTCATGTTGCCAGCCACTGGCTCAACAATAATACAAGCCACCTGTTCACCGAGCTCAGCAAATAAAGTTTTAACTGATTCTAAGTTGTTGTACTCCAAGGTCAATGTGTGTTGCGCCAGATCTGTTGGCACACCTAGCGAGGTGGGGACGCCTAAAGTTAGCGCGCCTGAGCCCGCCTTAACTAGTAAAGAGTCCGAGTGACCGTGATAACAACCCTCAAACTTAACAATTTTGTCTCGATTGGTGTAACCTCGCGCCAAACGTATAGCGCTCATCGTTGCCTCTGTGCCCGAACTCACCATCCGTACAAGTTCGATTGATGGCACCAACTGACAAACTTTTTTTGCTAGTTGAGTTTCAATTTCAGTCGGTGCGCCAAAGCTTAAACCCTTATCCAAAGTCTCTCTAACGGCATCAAGAATTACTGGGTTTGAGTGCCCCAAAATCATCGGCCCCCATGAGCCAACGTAGTCTATGTATTCTTTGCCATCAACATCAACAAGATAGGCGCCTTCACCACGCTCAAAATAGATAGGATCACCACCAACACCATTAAATGCTCTCACAGGGGAGTTAACCCCGCCAGGAATATAGTTTTTAGCTGCATTAAAAAACGTTGACGACTGACTCATGAGATCTCCTGAGGATTGGTAATAACTGGATATTGCTTGAGATGGGTAATATGCGACCAAACAATGAGCACATTATCCAATAATAAGGTCATATTTACAGGATTTTTTGCCAACGAAATCGCGCGTGAAATATCATCCAATAAGCGGAATAAATTATCCGCAGATGCCTTACTAACAACCTTGTTTAGTTCCAATAACGCGCCCTGCGTTTTAAGTAGCTTTAGGCGAACACCTTCGGTGATGAGTTGTTGTAAACAAACTAGAGTTTCTAACTCGTACCCCTCAAACAGTTCTGTTTCAATAGTTTTAGCGGGATTCATTGCCATTTCCAACAAATGGTTCTGCCAACTTTGAAACTGCAGAAAATAGTCCCCTTGCAATTCCTCTACTGCCTTAAATGGAATACCGTGGGCGCTCTCAAGCAACTGAACAGCATCAAAGTCACTGCGCTTTTCACTATCAATGTGCTTAGATAGCCACTCCACACTCTCAGAATCAAAAGCCGGACTAATATGAACACTCTGACACCGAGAAAGAATGGTTGCTGGTAATGCACTGGTATTATGCGCCAGTAATATAATCAGAGTGTTCTCTCGAGGCTCTTCGAGAGTCTTTAGGAGGCTATTGGCAGCATTGACGTTCATCTGGTCTGCATAAAAAATAACACCAATTTGTAACTCATCTGCAGTTTTGTTCAAAATGTCACAAAAAGCTCGAATTTGATCCACACGAATCTCTTTTGATTCCTTGCCGGACTCTCTTAATTCTGTGCGACAAAAAATCATATTAGGGTAATGTGACCTCCTAATCATCACACTTTGATCCAACACCTTTCTAGGGTTATCTTTAGCAAGTTGGCGGCAGTGTTGACACTCACCACATGAATTATTCTTACACAAAAGTGTTTGAATAAAGCGCGTTGCAAGTTCAAATTTTCCAATTTTTTCAACACCGGTGATTAGTAACGCTTGCGGCAGATGACCTTGCTCTAACATTTGAGTGAGCTTTGAAAAAGCATTTTGATGCCAAGGTAAAATCATAGCTGCTCTAAATAGGTAAGAATTTGCTGACTGACTTCGTCAATTGCAACAGAGGCATCGACCAATTTAATACGATCGGGATATTGTTGTGAACGGTCAATAAAAACTTGCCTGACACGCTCAAAAAAAGCCCGCCCTTCTTGCTCAATACGATCCTTGGCTGAGCGCGCTTCAATTCTTGTCATGCCAATATCAACACTAAGGTCCAACAACAATGTTAAATCTGGCCGGAACTCACCTTGCACCCAATTCTCGAGCACCTCAATCCTAGACAAATCTAATGATCTACCGCCGCCTTGATAGGCAAAAGAAGCGTCAGTAAAACGATCACTGACCACCCACTTACCTTGCGCTAATGCGGGTTGTATTTTGCTTTGAATGTGCTCATTACGCGCACTAAACATTAGCAACAATTCTGTATCGCTGTGCATAGCGCCCGTTTCCACACCAAGTAGTAGTGTGCGAATTTTTTCACCCAACTTGGTGCCGCCTGGCTCACGAGTCTTGACGACTTCTATACCTTTTTCCTGAAGATAAGAGCAAATGAATTCAATTTGCGTACTTTTACCCGCGCCTTCAACGCCATCTATGGTGATAAATTTACCTTGTTTCATAGTGATAATTTTAGACTAGATGCTAGAGGCATCTTCTAATTATTTAAGTACCGCTGGATATTATCCTTATGCTCTTGGTATGTCTCAGCAAATGCATGACTGCCATCTTTTTTCGAGACAAAGTAGAGGTTATTGCCCTCGTCTGGGTGAAAAGCCGCATACAAAGATTCATAGCCAACTGAACCAATCGCTCCCGGTGGCAGACCTTCGTGTCGATAGGTGTTGTACGGGCTTTTAATTCTTAAGTTTTCCCTTGTCAGTGATCCTGTATAAGCGTCTCCCAGTGCATAAATAACGCTTGGGTCGGCTTGCAGTCTCATGCCTTCTGCTAGCCTCCTCATGAAAACCCCGGCAATCATTGACTTCTCTTGGTGATGCGCTGTTTCTTTTTCAATGAGTGAGGCCAAAATAATCGCTTCGTATGGAGTGTTAAACGGTAGAGCATCTGACCTTGTTTGCCACAACTCATCAAGTTGCTTCTTCATTGATTGATGTGCCCTCAAAAAAACACTTTGAATGCTATCGCCGTAAGTAATTTGATAAGTCTCAGGAAACAGCCAGCCCTCAAAAGGTGCTTCAATATTTAAAGACTGCATGACATCTTCAAACATGGCCTTACTTTTTACAGCGGGATTTTGGCTTAATTGTGAATAGTAGCTATCAATCGTAACACCTTCAATCAGAGTGACATTTTGTCTGACCACATCACCACTTGTTACCTTATTTAGAAAACTCAAAACACTCGTCTCAGGTTCGAGTTGGTAATAGCCAGCTTGCAGTTTCTTGCTAGCACCCACTGCCATCGCTGTAAGTTTGAGATACAATTCGGAATTAATCAGTTCTTTATTATATAAATCTAGAGCAACAACGTTGATAGTCGCACCTTTTTGTAAATGATATATTTGTGAATCCTCTACAAGCATATCTTTGGAAGTCCAAATCCACACGCCCAAGGCAAGGATCAAGGCGAGTTTAATCAGCCTTGAAAAAGTTTTATTTTTTTTTACAGAAAGCCAGGCATTATTCGACTGCTTCTTTTCTTCGAATGCAGTTCTAATCAACCCTGTCACACCATTACTGGCAAAACTCATATCACCAATTTGAGTGATTGATTGAATCTCCATCACACTATTAGAAATGAACACCTCATCAGATTCCATGAGCCCATCCACACTGAGGGGGCCAACATTAATTTGCATACCGAGCTCACTTGCAATTTCAAGAATAATAGCACGGCGAGTGCCCTCGATACCACATTTATCAAGGCGTGGCGTGTGTAGTGTATTGGCATAAATAGAGAAGATATTGCCTTGAGTAACAGAGATAATATTGCCATCCTCATCCAGCATAATGCCTTCATCACCCTTTAAATCAGCTCTGGCAAGTATCTGTTCTAATCGGTTACAATGTTTAATACCAGCGAGTTTTGGGTTCGATGCATAGCCACTGTCACAAAAATCCAAAGTAAGGTTTTGACGTGGCTTGATTTCAGGCATTTCTGAAACGATGACAATTCGCACGGGCTTGATGCCACTCTCAAAACCATAGCCTCGAAGCGACTCGCCTCTGGATAACATTATTTTGACAACACAGCTATTTAGACGAGACACGGACAGCGCTTTTCTAATATCACTCAGCCAAAACGACTCGTCAACGTTACCAATACCAAGCTTTTGACAGCCTTTATTTAATCGCGCTATGTGATAAGACCAAAAGAGAATATTCTTACTTTCAACAACACAAGTTTCAAATAAGCCATCGCCAAATTGTGTATTGCGATTAAAGACAGTAGTCTTGGATTGCTTGGCGCCATTAATGAGAACGATTGGGTTCATTGTAAGTAAGAAATTGACAATCTAAATGCATTATAAACAAAGTACAAGTCATTTTAACCATCGATAGCAGGTTTATAATACGGGAAAGAATGGAGGAAGTAAAACACCGATGAATGAGGCGTTTAGGAGGTTTGCAAATAACCTGCTCGAAAGTGGCAAAGATTTACTTCCTATTGTGATCGTTATCGCTTTTTTCCAAATTGCCATTCTACAGCGTCCAATACCTGATTTTAACTCTATCGCACTGGGCACCTTCTACATCCTAATTGGCCTGACATTGTTTATCTCCGGACTTCGAGCCGGCCTTTTTCCAGTCGGCGAAAACCTCGCTCACGCCTTTGTCCAAAGAGGTTCACTCCTGTGGCTACTGGTCTTTGCCTTTACGCTTGGTTTTGGTACCACAATCGCAGAGCCAGCACTTATTGCCATCGCCAGTGAGGCTGCTAAAGTTGCCGCAAACGGCGACATTATCCCGCCAGATCCAACTTCGATTGATAGTTATGCTTCAACACTTAGAATCACAGTGGCAATTGCGGTTGGCTTTGCAGTCGTTTTGGGTGTTTTTAGAATACTTAAGGGCTGGTCAATTCAATGGCTTATCATTGGTGGCTATCTAATGGTGCTACTGACAACACTAATAGCACCCGACTGGATTATTGGCATTGCTTACGAC
>JBBWVR010000039.1:0-3421 GCA_050256315.1 Gammaproteobacteria bacterium
AATTGGGCTGTCGCCAAGCGGTAAGGCAACGGGTTTTGATCCCGTCATGCGCAGGTTCAAATCCTGCCAGCCCAGCCATACTCTATCCCTTATGTACCAAGGGATTCCGCGCTTTTTAAGGTAATTTCTTATAAAAACCTATACCCTGCGTGTACGGGGGCTGTAGGGCTTTGGACAATCCATTTTGTCCAACATTTTGTCCAACATTTTTTTAGACCCTTTTTGCGTTGCTATATATGAAAAAGATCTTTTATACATTTTCGACGCTATTTGACAGGCCAGTTATCCTTTGGTGGGCATTAACTTTGGGGGCGCTGTTGTTTTCTCTCGGCATTTCCCTGCCCATGCTAACTATATCAAAGTTCATTATTATTAGAGATTCTTTTTCAATATTAACGGGATTATTCGACCTCCTCGAGGGCGGTCAAATTATTATTTTTCTTCTAGTTGCGAGTTTTAGTGTCGTCCTACCAGTGCTGAAAATATCAACCCTCTATTTACTGTTATCGAAAAAAACAAGTCGTGATAAGCACAATAAAATATTACACGCCATGCACGAGTATGGGCGTTGGGCAATGTTGGACGTCATGATTGTCGCTCTTTTAGTAGTAACAGTTAAACTGGGCGCTATAGCTAGCATCCAAGTGCATAGCGGCTTTTATGTGTTTGGATTCGGAACAATATTGTTAATGATTGTAACGGGAAAAGTGTCAAAACTTGTCCAACGATCCACAAGATAGGGAATTAAAAAATAATAGAAAAATACCCTCAAAGATCTATTTGTGAAATTAATTTTGACAATTTATGGCGTATAATTTACACACTTAAAAAACACATTACTAGCGATGTCATTAGACACAATCAAAATCTTTAGCGGTAACGCTAATCCAGACCTCTCTTCTGAGATTATTCAAAACCTAGAAATTGACCAAAGCAAAGCCTTTGTCGGCAAATTTAGTGATGGCGAAGCGCAAGTTGAAATTCTAGACAACGTTCGTGGTTGCGATGTTTTTGTTATCCAGCCAACTTGTGGCCCTTCACCGGCCGAAACGTTGATGGAGTTATTGGTGATTGTAGATGCCCTTCATCGCTCTTCTGCAGGACGCATTACTGCTGTTGTTCCTTATTTTGGTTACTCTAGACAAGACAGGCGTTCACGCCTAACTCGTGTGCCAATTACTGCCAAATTAGTCGCCAAGATGATTGAAGCAGCAGGTGTTGATCGCATTTTAACCATGGATTTACACGCCGACCAAATTCAAGGATTCTTCGATATTCCAATCGATAACATCTACGCACAACCTGTTCTAGTTAACGACATTCTTGCTCAAAATTTTAAGGATGTTGTTGTCGTATCTCCGGATGTTGGTGGTGTAGTTAGAGCGAGAGCTGCTGCGAAAAAAATCAATGATGCAGATCTTGCTATTATCGACAAAAGACGTCCAGCGCCAAACATGGTCAAAGTGATGAACGTGATTGGTGATGTTGAAGGTCGCACTTGTGTGATGATTGACGATATGGTTGATACCGCTGGCACACTTTGCCAAGCCGCCGACATTCTTAAAGAAAAAGGTGCGACCAAAGTTGTGGCCTATGCAACGCACGCCGTCCTATCTGGCAACGCAATTAACAACATCAACAACTCAACATTGGATGAATTGGTGATTACCAACACCATACCATTGACTACCGATGCCGCAAGCTGTTCAAAAATTAGGCAATTATCGATTGCGCCTTCTCTTGCTAATGTCATTAGACGAATCAGTAAAGAGCAATCAATCAGCTCAATATTTACCGACGCCAAGTAACCTCAGCCCTGCCAAGGCGCTGAATTCAGGGCAAAAAATTATGTATAATGCACCCCCTGTTCGCTCAAAAGACCACTTATGAAATCTACTACTAAAGAACACAAGCAAGCACTGCAAAACTTAATCATGAAAGGTAAGGAGCGTGGCTACCTCACTTACTCTGAAATTAACGACATGCTGCCTGAAGATTTGCTCACACCTGAACAGGTTGAGCCGATTGTTACTATTCTTGAAGAGCTAGACATTAGTGTGTCGGACGAAGCACCGGATGCAGACACATTAGTTATTGAATCAGGCGCGAAAGCACAATCAACTTCAGCAGAAGCTGCTGTTGCGGCATTAGCGGCACTTGACTCCGAGTTTGGTAGAACAACAGACCCAGTGCGTATGTACATGCGTGAAATGGGCGTCGTTGAACTTTTAGAACAAAAAGATGAAGTGCGTATCGCCAAGGAAATTGAAGCAGGTGTTTTCGAAATTCTGCAGGCAATTACGCTTTACCCCGCCATTTCAGATTACTTTTTCAAGGCATATACCCGCTTAGAAGAAGGTAAATGCAAGATGACCGACGTTGTCATTGGCTATCAAGGCGACGCCGAAGAATTTGAAGAAAAACAAGTACTAATTGCCGAACGAGAAGCTGAACATGCTAAAGCTGCAGCTGAAGCTGAAGAAGCAGGCATCGATCTTGACGATGACGAGTTCGACGAAGAGCTGGATGAGTTGGAATACACAGGCCCAAATGAAGAAAAAGTGTACGTGCGTTTTGACAAGGTTCAAAAAACTTTCAAAAGCTACACCAATTCTAACGAGAAGCACGGCTACCAAGACGCTAAAACCGTTAAAGCAAGACAAAAGTTTTCTACAGCCATTTCGGACTTAAGGCTTGCGCCAAAGTTGGTTGGTACAATGATGGAATTGGTTGCCAATCGCGTTACTGAAGTGCAAAAACAAGAAAAAGTTATTCGTGAGGCTCTCAATTATGCAGGCATAGAAAAGGAAGTGTTCTACGATACATTCCCTAGCAACGAAACCAACTTGGAATGGACAAAAACAATCAAAGCTGAGGGCAAAGTCAAAGATGCGATGGATGACTGCAAGGAAGAAATCTACTACGCCCAGAAAAACCTTTTAGAAAGCCAAGAGGCCATGCAAATTACTATTGCTGAGCTAAAAGCAATTAACAAAAAATTGCGCGCAGGTGACCGTAGAGCGAAAAAAGCAAAATCACAAATGATTGAGGCTAACTTGCGCTTGGTGATTTCTATTGCAAAAAAGTACGCCAACCGTGGCTTGCAATTCTTAGACCTTATTCAGGAAGGCAACGTTGGTTTAATGAAAGCAGTTGATAAATTTGAATACCGCCGTGGCTACAAGTTCTCAACTTACGCTACTTGGTGGATTCGTCAAGCGATTACTCGTTCGATTGCTGACCAAGCGCGCACGATTCGTATTCCAGTTCATATGATTGAGACTATTAACAAACTCAATCGCGTAAGACGCCAACTTCTACAAAAATTTGGTCGTGAAGCAACACCAGAAGAGTTGGCAGTAGAAATGGAATTACCAGAGTACAAAATTAACAAAATTCTTAAAATTGCTAAAGAGCCACT
>JBBWVR010000040.1:0-2657 GCA_050256315.1 Gammaproteobacteria bacterium
GCCAAACGTTTGTCTGACAAAGTTCTCGTGTGTTGTAGAGCCTTGAACGCCAATAACAGCGCCGTTAAGTGCTGCTCTCAGAGCATCAATCAAATCAGAGTGGCCTAGGTCTAGGTTAACACTGCCCGTCTCGCCCATCTGTGAAAGAATAGAAGAGTCAAGTGTAGCGAATGAAGCAGGCTCAGTTGCATAGCCTTGTGAGAAGTCAATAACTTGCATTCTCTCAGCAGTAATTGACATACCCGCCATAATAACGTCGTACTTACCGTTTTGAAGCGCTGGAATAATGCCATCCCAATCTTGTGCAACAAAAACGCAAGTTACGCCCATTCTGTCACATAAGTCGTTTGCTAAGTCAATCTCAGCACCTTCAAGTTCGCCAGAAGCACTTGTGCCATTCCACGGGGGATATGCGCCTTCAGTACCAATTTTAACTGTTGACCAAGCACCACCAAAGGCACTTGTCGCCATTGAGACGCCAAGTAGCGTCATCACTAGTTTTTTATTCATTTTTTTCTCCTTTTTATGAATTTAATATATTCTGTAAAAGCAATACAAAATCGCAATTTCTTCTGCGATTCTTTAAATATACCATAATAATTATCATAGAGAAAGGGTTAATTCCTATAAAATCTGGAATGTTTCGGTATTTTCTTGTCGAATTGTTGTAACGCCCGATTCTATTTAACCATTTGCCAAATTAACATCTGGAAATATGAACGATTTTGATACTATTGTTATTGGTGGCGGACTGATTGGCTCCTCTGTAGCCTATGGCTTGAGCCGTTCTGGTCAAAGAGTGGCAATATTTGACGAAGGCGACAACGCCCTAAGAGCTGCACGTGGGAACTTTGGCTTAATTTGGGTACAGGGTAAAGGCGTCAATAGTCCCGCCTATGCGGCTTGGACACGACAATCAGCACGACAATGGCCCGATTTTAGTAAAGAGCTTTCAGAATTGACAGGCATTGATTTGGATTTTGAGCAGAACGGTGGCTTTGACTTTTGTTTGAATGAGGTAGAGTTTACGAAAAGGCGCGAATTGATGGAGAAAATTCATTCCGACAGCAAAGGTGACTTTAGCTTTGAAATGCTCAACAATAAAGCCCTAAAGCAATTGCTGCCAAACATTGGTCCAACGGTAACTGGTGCATCTTTTAGTAAATTGGATGGGCATGTTAATCCGCTTTATTTATTAAAGTCGCTTCACAAAGCCTTTAAACAACTGGACGGTAAGCTAGTCACAAAACCTGTTACTGATATTAATTACAAAAATAAAGCCTTTCAAATTAGTACAAAGGCGGATGAATTTACAAGTGAAAGGGTTGTTCTTGCTGCAGGCTTTTCCAATAAAACATTGGCGCCAAAAGTAGGCTTAAGTGTGCCAGTGTATCCACAACGTGGCGAAATTCTGGTGACTGAAAAAATCAAACCCTTTCTGTACCACCCTACCGGCTTGGTACGCCAAACCCATGAAGGGGGTTTAATGTTGGGTGATTCGCATGAAGACGTGGGCTTTGATGAGGGTACTAATATGAATGAAATACAACAAATTGCAAAGCGCGCAATTGCGATTTTCCCCTGCATAGAAAGCGTTAAGATGATCAGGGCATGGGGGTCGTTACGCATCCTCACAAAAGATGGGCTGCCTATTTATGATCACTCAGACTCCTGTCCCGGTGCTTACGCTTTTTCTTCTCATTCCGGTGTCACTTTGTCCGCTGTCCATGCGCTTAATGTTGCGTCTTGCATTGCAAAAGACGGTCTTTTGTCTTCGTCACTCGCCTGTTTTAGCGCAAAGAGGTTTGATGTTTAGATCAATCAATGGCAGCCAGGTTGAGCTAATTACCATTTACTTTGAGGGTGAGAAATTGATCGTGTCAAAAGATCACAATGTGGCAACTGCTCTGCTTGAAGCCGGTATCAATGGCTTTAGAAAAACGACACTAAATAATGAGAATCGCGGACCCTACTGCATGATGGGTGTGTGTTTTGACTGTCTAATCAACATTAATGATGTGGACAATCAGCAGTCGTGTACAACTCAGGTAAGTGATGGCATGAAGATAAAGCGTCAAATTATGAATACCCCTGGAAAAGATGAATAGCACTGAATACGATATCATTATTATCGGTGCTGGCCCTGCAGGAATCAGTGCAGCAGCGCTTGCTGATCAACACAAAGCCAGCGTCTTGGTTTTAGATGAGAATTGCGCACCAGGTGGGCAAATATATCGAGCCATTGAAAAGAACCAAAAAAATGAAAATGAATGGCTAGGTCACAGCTACCAAGACGGCTTGCCTTTGGTTGAGGCTTTTAGACGGAGTCGTGTTAACTATCAACACTCTGCAGCAGTGTGGCATTTACCCGGTGCTAAGGTAGTGCACTACTCGGTTAACGGCAAGTCGCATTCAGCAAAAGGCAAACAAATACTGGTGGCAACAGGTGCGCAAGAGCGCCCCTTTCCAATACTAGGTTGGACGCTGAATGGCGTAATGAGTGCCGGTGCAGCACAAATATTATTGAAAGAATCTGGCATTGTTTGTGAAGGCGCCGTGTTTGTTGGTACGGGTCCATTGTTGTACTTAATAGCGCATCAATACATCTCGGCCGGCATTCCAATTAAAGCCATTATTGACACCACCCCAAGAGGTAA
>JBBWVR010000041.1:0-4904 GCA_050256315.1 Gammaproteobacteria bacterium
CCTAGACGCAAACAGCTGCATGTTGCTCGCCACAACCCAGGTCGCAAATTAAAGAAGAAAGACCGCACTCGACTTTCACAAAAAGTGCAAGACGAGCAAGCACAGCACGGTTTCCATAAGCCTGTTGATAAAATCATTCACGAAGTCGCCATTCCTGAAAATATTAAAATTTCAGACTTGGCATTAAAAATGGCCACCAAGGCTGGCGAAGTATTAAAAGTGATGATGGGTATGGGCGTGATGGCTACACTGAACGACGTTATCGATCAAGACACAGCGATGTTGGTTGTTGAAGAAATGGGCCACAAGCCATTTGCTAGTAAAGAAGAGACCATTGAAGATACGCTCGTAAAAGACACGGATAATGATGAAAATGCAACAACAAGACCGCCTGTGGTTACCATCATGGGACACGTTGATCATGGCAAAACATCACTTCTAGACTACATTAGAAACACCAAAGTAACCGCTGGCGAAGCGGGCGGTATTACCCAGCATATTGGCGCTTACCAAGTGAGCCCGAACGGCAATACCATTACCTTTATTGATACACCTGGACACGCAGCGTTTTCTAAAATGAGATCTCGTGGTGCTGGTGCTACCGATATTGTGATTTTGGTTGTTGCTGCTGACGACGGCGTTATGCCACAAACGATTGAGTCAATTAAACATGCGAAAGCATCTGGCGTACCAATCATTGTGGCCATTAATAAAATGGACAAAGAAGGCGCTCAGCTAGACAAAATTAAACAAGTATTGTCAACACATGACGTTATTTCAGAGGACTGGGGTGGCGACGTCATCATGGTTGGTGTTTCAGCACACACTGGTGAAGGCGTTGACGCGCTTCTTGAGGCGATTACATTAACGGCCGAAATATCGGAGTTTAAGTCTGATGTTAGCAAGCCGGCTAGTGGCGTTGTGCTGGAGGCTAGGCTTGACAAAGGTCGAGGCAAAGTAACAACGGTTCTTGTACAATCAGGCACTTTGAAAAAAGGCGACATAGTAATTGCTGGTCTAGAGTACGGCAAGGTTAAGCAAATTGTTGATGACACGGGTAAGCCAATTAAAGAGGCAGGCCCTTCAATGCCAGTAGAAATTTTAGGCCTTTCAGGTGTGCCAGATTCGGGCGCTGAAGTTTTGGTAGTAGAAAATGAGCGTAAGGCGCGTGAAGTTGCCGAGTTCAGAAAAACTAAAGATCGTGAAACCAAGCTGCAAAAGCAACAAGCAGAGAAAATGGATAACTTCTTCTCCAAAATGGAAGAAGGTGATGTTTCCACTGTTAACGTGCTGCTTAAGTCTGATGTTCGTGGCTCAGCACAGGCATTGGTTGAGGCATTGGAAGAACTATCAACCGACGAGGTTCGCGTTAAAGTGGTCTCTTCAGGTGTTGGTGGTATCAACAATACAGACATAGCACTGGCCAGTGCTGCGGATGCAATCGTGCTTGGCTTTAATGTTCGTGCAGATGCTGTTGCTAGAAAAACGGCCGACACCGAAGGTGTTAGAATCGAATATTACAGCATTATCTATAACCTTATTGATGACATTAAAGGCATCATGAGCGGCATGCTTTCGCCTGAACTGAGCGAAAATATTATTGGTATTGCTTCAGTGAAAGACGTCTTTAGATCGCCTAAGTTTGGCGACATTGCTGGCTGTATGGTTGACGAAGGCGTTGTTAGAAAAGACAGTCCAATTCGCGTTCTTAGAGACAGTGTTGTTATCTACGAAGGCGAGTTAGAGTCATTAAGGCGCTTTAAAGACGACGTTAAATCAGTTAAATCGGGCACTGAGTGCGGTATCGGTATTCTTAACTACAAAGATGTTCAGCCTGGCGATCAAATCGAGGTCTTCGAACGTGTTGAGCGTGCTCGCACACTTTAGAGGTAACGCTTAAGTGGCACAACAACCCAGCTATAGAACAGAGAGAGTCAACGAACTCGTGCGACGCGAGCTCGTTATGCTGCTTAGGAAAGAGGTTAACGACCCACGTCTGCAAGATGTTGTTATTACTGACGTAATTACCAGCCGTGATCTAAGTAGCGCCAGAGTGTTTTTCTCTTGTGCAGAAGATGAACAAAAAAAAGTAAGCGTCCTATTATATAAGGCGAGCGGTTTTTTCCGCACGCGCCTATCAAAGGTGCTTGATTTGCGACACACACCCACCCTGAGTTTTATTTACGATACTGCGCCGAATACTGGCGCTAGAATTGAAGACTTACTAAGTAAGCTCTAAACCCCAAGAAACATGTCTAGACGTAATAGAAAAGGGCGAGAAATCAACGGTGTTATATTATTAGATAAAGCCAGTGGTAACAGTTCCAACTTCGTCTTACAACAAGTCAAACGTCTCTTTTTTGCAAAAAAAGCCGGCCACACCGGCAGCCTTGATCCGTTAGCAAGCGGGCTATTGCCAATTTGTCTGGGCCAAGCCACCAAAGTTGCTCAATTTCTTTTAGATGATGATAAGCGTTATTTCGTACGCGGAAAATTAGGACAGGTCAGTGATACTGGGGACGCCGAAGGAGAAATTACAGATTTTGGCTCACCTGAAGGCATTAATGAGTCAAGCATTACAAGCGCTTTGCCAGAGTTCCTTGGCAACATCAAACAAGTGCCGCCGATGTATTCAGCTCTGAAGCGTGATGGAAGGCCACTCTACGAGCTGGCACGACAAGGTATCGAGGTTGAGCGTGAAGCGCGACCAGTAACAATTCATGAGATTAATTTTTTAGGCCTTGAGGACGATGTTTTGAGCCTGGATGTTGCCTGCTCAAAAGGCACTTACATCAGAACTTTGGTTGAAGACATCGGCAAAGTGCTTGGCTGTGGTGCACACGTTATTGAGTTAAGGCGCACAGGTTTTGCTCATTTTGATTTGACTGATAGCATTTCTTTTGAGCAACTGGAGGCACTCAAAGACGATGATTTTGAGGCGTTAGACCCGTTGATTCTTGGTGCTGATACCATGCTGCCAAACTTTGACTCTGTACTCTTAAATGCTGAGCAAACGAATGATATTAAGCTCGGTAGAAAGATCCAATACGGCGATTATACTGAAGTGCAAAAGTTGAAATTGTTTGATGAAAATCAACGGTTTTTGGGTATTGGCGAGAGCAGTCTTGAGGGCGAAGTTTTGCCAAAACGCTTATTTGTTTAAGAGCTTTCACCGGCATTTGATGAATACCGGCTAAAGACGTTCGACGGTGGCATAAATTATATTTTTTCCAGTGATTTTTAAGCTCTGACCGGTTTCACCGCATAGCTTTAATAAATGACCTGCGGGAAGTTTACAAAGCGTTTTTTTATCCTTCTCGACAAGCACTGTTGAGTTTGATAAACCATATATAAAGACTAATTCTTTGCTATCTAAAGAAGTCTTCTTGCAAGCCTTAAATGTCTTAAGTTTTCCGTCAAAATAATGATTTTTTGTCATTAAATTAAAATCGGAAATTGGACCTGCGTGCAGTGTGGCGTAAGTTTTGCAGCTGCCGTCAAATTTGGCAATACTAAGCAGAGCACTTAATGAGTCACAAGTCATATTATTATGAACAAGTTCAATTCCAGCCCCTTTTATCAGAGCCAGGTGTCGAAAATAGCCTGAGAAGTTTGAAAACGCACCATTTTCATCAACGCTTGCAATACTGAGCCGCCAATCAAAGTCAGTGATTGTGCCGCCTGCACTAATGGCAAGCTCTATTGTTTCGCCCTTGCCATTTTTCCAGGGGATAACTTTGAATTCAGACGGCTTAATAACTTCTATCACAGTGCTTTTGTTATCTAGGTTTCAAGACTGTAACGAGAGCCAGGATGAGTGAGTTTGCTATAAGTGGCGGGCGTATTGCCGCTCCATGTAATACGGGTAATCATAATACAGGGCGAGTCTTTGTCAATTTTGAGCAGCTCGGCAACGCCGCTATCTGCAGCTATTGCTTCAATAATATGTTTTGCGTCAGAAAGGGGAGTTGTCTGTTTGAGATAATGATTTGCTGTTTCTGTCGCCAAATCAACTTCTAGATAGTTGGGCACTTGTTTTTTACTTATAAAGCGCTCTTCCAGTTGAATTGGCTCATCATTTTCGAAATGCAAGACCAAAGAGTAAAACAACTGTGTGGTACTTCCAAGGTCAAGAAATCGACTTGCTTGTGGTGGCGCATCAATTTGTTTATGTGAAATGACTTGGGAGAAAAAGTGATTACCTCGAGCCTCAACTTCCTCGGATATATCTTTAATTTGCAAGACTGATTTAACGGGCAAGCTTTCACTAACAAAGGTACCGAGACCCTGAACACGGTAAAGAGTACCTTCTTCTGTTAACTCTTTTAGTGCTCGGTTGGCCGTCATTCTGCTCACGGAAAACTCTTGACAAAGGCTATTTTCAGAAGGTACTTTTGTGTGCTCCAGCCATCGTTTGTTATGGATTCCGTCAATAATATGTTGTTTTACAACTTGATATATAGGTTTTGTATTTCTCATAGGGGGTCTATTATACGGAGTATCTACGACTTATTTTTCTTACTTGTATATACAAGTATAATCAACCATAACTTGTTAACGAATTTGAGAAGAAAATGATTAAAGCTCCGCACGGAACAAAGCTAAGTTGCAAAGGTTGGCACCAAGAGGCAGCAATGCGTATGTTAATGAACAACCTTGATCCAGCAGTTGCTGAAAAACCGGACGAATTGATTGTTTATGGCGGCAACGGTAAAGCTGCTAGAAACTGGGAGTGCTACCATAAAATCATTTCAACTTTAAAACGTTTGAATAATGACGAAACCTTGTTGATCCAATCAGGAAAGCCTGTGGGTGTTTTTAGAACGCACGAGGAGGCGCCAAGAGTGATATTAGCAAATTCTCACCTCGTTCCAAGATGGGGTAATTGGGATAAATTTAGAGAG
>JBBWVR010000042.1:0-3044 GCA_050256315.1 Gammaproteobacteria bacterium
CAAATTTGACCTGCAATTCTCCGACGGCAGTTCTCGCAAAGTGCGAGAAAAAGATTTCCGTTTTATTCATCCACAGTACACGACTATCAATGATACATGCCCTGTTGGGACGATGGATGTGCTGCAAGATTTTGAGGGTGAATCGTTAACACTTAAGGAAATCACCGAGTGGATTTTTGATGATTACACCGCGAAAAACGCTTGGTGTACTTACTTACTTGTTGAAGACAGTCTTTATTTTTACTGGACTAAGGATACGGTTTTTATAAGGCCTAGTGAACAAGTAGAGGCCATCCAAAATCAAAGAGACACCAAGCGAATTGAGCTTGAAAGTCTAAACCAGTGTGTTGAGCATATTAACAACAACTGTATTTCTGATGACGATTCTCGTTGGCTGCAAGAAGTTGAATTGGTTGCCTATAACCTCTCAAAACATGCAAAACTATTAGATGCGTTATCACTAGACAACAAACCTGAATCTGCGCACAAGTTATTAATCAAAATTGGGTACTGGCAAGAGACAATAAACCCATACCCTCGCCGACATGGAATTCTTGCAGATGAAAATCATTCCCACGACATTATCACCACCGAAAGAAGAGACCTAACACACCTCAACAGTTATGCGATTGATAATTCTGGCTCCAATGATGCAGATGATGCTATTAGTGTTGATGGTGATAAGATTTGGATTCATATTGCCGATGTTGCTTCTCAAGTCGGGTGCGATAGTGGCTTGGACAGCTATGCACAAAATCGCATATCCAATCTCTATCTTCCAGATCAAATCATCCACATGTTGCCACCGAGCTTGGTGCCTATTTGCTCACTGGGTGAAGATGAGAAATCAAGGGCGTTGTCGGTTGGCTTTAAGTTAATTGATTGCCAAATCAGTGATATTGAGGTTGTTCAGAGCGAGATTAAGGTTGAAAAGTTGAGTTACGATGAGACGGATGAAGTCCTTAGTCAACACTTAGAATTATCGCAAATAAATACTTTGACAAAGGAACATAAAGCATTTCGAAACGACAAGGGCGCACTTAGGCTTGATTTGCCAAACGTCGATATCAGACTTGTTGATGGTCGGGTTTCTCTGAAAAAACAAGCGATCAGTGAAAGTCGCGAAATGATTGCAGAAATGATGGTGATTGCTGGCAGGGCTATTGCGCAATTTGCATTAGAAAATAACATTGCAATGCCATTTGTGACACAGGGTGAGGGCAGTTTTAGTGATGAGATTCTACAACAAAAAGCGCATTTGACCTTGTCACAAATGTTTAAAGCGGCTCGTTGTTTTAAGCGCTCGAAAATTAGCACAAAAAGTGCACCGCATTCTGGCTTGGGTCTTGACTCATATCTCAGAGTGACTAGTCCAATTCGGCGTTATCTTGACTTGGTTGCTCAACAACAACTCCTTAACTTTATCCATAATAAACCCATATTGGACGAGGCGACAATCAAAAGTCGAATTGGGCAAACCAACATCGGTATTTCAAAAGTGAATAAGGCGACACGTCAAAGTACCGATCATTTTAAGTGTTTGTTTTTAAAGCAAAATAAAGGATGGAATGGTGTCGGCACTGTTGTTGAGCTTCGTGGCAATAAAGCAACTGTATTGATCCCAGAGCTGGGCATGATAACTCAGTTAAAACTTGGCGAAAAGACATCTCTGGACGATAAGGTTCAGCTCAAGATTTCAGCGATTGATTTTGAAAATCGCTTAGTGGATTTCAAGTCTCTCTAGTGATTCGTCTAAGGCAATAGCATTACCTAAGGTAGTGGACCAATCACCTAGTACGTAGCGCGTATAAGTTTCAGATGAATGGGTATTTTGTCGATGAGTGTGGCCATGAATTAGGTGGGCATTGGGATAATCTACCATCAACTCATCAACCGCGTTCTGATTAACATCCATGATGGTTTCTGATTTATAACTCTGCGCTTTGATACTCTTTTTACGAATTTCACCGCTGAGCTTCAGTCGCCATTTTTTTGGCAAATTTAAAAATAGCGCCTGCACAAGTCGGTTTCTTAATATCTTTTTCATTTTTTGATAATCGATATCGTCGGTGCAGAGACTATCGCCATGGACTAGAATATAATCCCTATCGCTTTGTTTAAGAAAGTATGGCTCATTGATTAATTTGCAGCCAGATTGTTGCTCGAACTGTTTGCCAAGTAAAAAGTCACGATTGCCAATCATTACAAAAACTTCTGTGGATTGTGTCAGTTTTCTTAAGCAGTCAATAACGACGTGATAGTCTGCTAGCGAAATGTCGTCGCCAATCCAAGTGTTGAATAAATCACCGAGGATAAAGAGTTGGTCGGTGTTAGCGGCCTCGGTTTGACAAAATCGGCAAAATAAATCTAACTTTTCCCTCTCAACAGAGGTGAGGTGAAGGTCGGCAATAATTAACGTTTTGCTCATGGGGTTTAGCGGCAGCGCTTGGCGCTGCCGCTTAGATGCTATGCCTGAATGTAGGCTTTTTCGATAAAAATAGGATCGGCGGGAACGTCTGCATGGCCACCTAAGTTAAGTGTTTCGACGGCTTGCATTTTGTCGACCACTTCTTTGCCTTCGATCACTTCACCAAACACGCAGTAACCCCAGCCATCTTGTCCTGGGCAGTCCAAGAACTGATTATCAGCCACATTGATGAAAAACTGCGAACTTGCAGAATGAGGTGCCGCTGTTCTTGCCATTGCAACCGTGTATTTTTTGTTCTTTAAACCATTTTTTGCTTCATTTTCGATATTGGCTTTTGTTGTTTTTTGCTGCATATCTTCCGTCATACCGCCACCTTGAACCATGAAATTAGGAATGACGCGATGGAAGATTGTGCCATCAAAGAAGCCGTCTTCAACATAATCTGTGAAGTTTTTGGCTGTAATAGGTGCTTTTTCAGCGTCTACAGCAAGATGAATATCACCCATGTTGGTTTGCAGAATAATCATGATTTTTTCTTAGTATTGTAAAAAGTGAGATTATATCGTAAGGCGACCACTAAATGGATTTTTAGGTTGGGGTTTGGAAAGGGCAGAGC
>JBBWVR010000043.1:0-2043 GCA_050256315.1 Gammaproteobacteria bacterium
TTGTCAATTGTTGTGATTCCTTTTGTGTTGATTACGTATGTACGCGCTAAATTGGGAAACTTTCCACAGCATAAAAAGATTGCAAGAATCACATTTCCTTTGTGGTTGTATGTGGCAATCACAGGAGTTGTTGTCTACTTAATGATCTCACCTTATTATGTGTAAAATCAAGAAAATAACACTTTTAGTAGCGTTTCTATTTTTACTGGTTGAAAATACCCCTGCACAATGCGCCATGTGTAAAGCGGTTGTTGAAAGTGGAGGAGAAGAAATGGCAGAAAGCCTCAATTCAGGAATTACCTATTTGATGGTGTTTCCATATATTAAGTGGTATTTTTGATGTTTTATTAGAGTCTGCAATTAGCACTATTGTTGATTTCGAAGATTCGGCCTCAACCGTTAGTTGCGAGGAAAAAATCGATGCCTATCGTAATTACTTGGGTCTAATGAAAAGAAACCTGAGTTTTGGTTTTGTAAAGAATGGTGACAGGCTCGAGCGAACCATGAACGAAGACCTTAGTTATACAGACGTTAAGGGTTGTTTGAAAAATTTGCCTGGCTGCAGTTTAATTTTGGTTAGACATGTTGGCCTTCATATGTTTACTGAGCTTGTTAGAACTACTGAAGGCGAATCTATTCCTGAAGGGATACTGGACGCAATGGTGACAACTTTGGCCGGCCTTCACGATTTATCATCCAAGCGTAATTCGAAAAAAGGCAGTCTTTATGTTGTTAAGCCAAAAATGCACGGACCTGAGGAAGTGGCCTTTACAGTTAAGTTATTCTCATTGGTAGAGAGAGCCCTTAACTTGCAAGAAAACACCATAAAAATAGGCATTATGGACGAGGAGCGACGTACCACTCTTAACTTAAAAGCCTGCATTTATGAGGCAAAAAATCGAATAATTTTCATTAATACCGGATTTTTGGATAGAACAGGCGATGAAATTCATACCTCTATGTTGGCAGGGCCGATGCGGCGTAAGAATGAAATTAAAGAGGAGGTTTGGCTTGATGCTTATGAGAGAAACAATGTCAGTGTTGGCTTGCAAAGTGGTTTCTTCAAACGTGCACAGATTGGCAAAGGTATGTGGGCACAGCCGGATTTAATGCGGGAAATGCTGGATACAAAGATGCTGCATTTAGAAGCTGGTGCGAGTTGTGCATGGGTGCCTTCGCCGACTGCTGCCACGCTGCATGCAACGCACTATCATCGATTTTCAGTGCACAATTGCCAACGTGGGTTGCAAGAAAGTTTGCAAGTAGATCAAGGAGATCTACTAAAACCACCCCTACTGAAAAATCCTGAAGACCTTTCAACAGAGACTATTTCTGATGAAATTCATAATAATGCACAAAGCATTCTTGGCTATGTGGTGAGGTGGGTTGATCAAGGCGTTGGTTGCTCAAAAGTGCAAGACATCAATCATGTCGGCCTAATGGAAGACCGGGCAACTTTGCGTATTTCTTCACAACATATGGCTAATTGGCTGCATCATGGAATTTGCACCGAAGAAGAGGTGCGTGCAGCATTTGAGAAAATGGCTTTAGTTGTTGATGGGCAAAACAAAAATGACCCCAATTATCAAAACATGGCACCAGGTTATGACGGATATGCTTATCAGGCTTCATTAGCGCTAGTTTTTGAAGGGTTGGAACAGCCCAACGGCTATACCGAGGATGTGTTAATTCGTTTTAGACGAAAAGCTTTGGGGATTGATTAATTAATAAACTTTTTTGAAGTTTTAAATTATTGAAACCCTCTTCGAGAAATTGCTAATTTCTCGAAGAGGGTTTCATTTGCCTTTATTAAGAGTATCCCAAATTATGTGAATAAGAAGTTAGACACCAAAATTCTCAATAAAATTCGATTAAAAGTGCCATCCACAAGCAAAAAACAGCCTATTTTTGGCGTTTTTGAGTGAAAAGTAAGTGTTTGTGAGACTGGTTGAAAAAATTTACGAAATTTTCGAATGGATTGCGTTAATCGTAAGATTTGCGTCCAGAAAGAGCGTGGGCAATGGTATTGATATCCGCGTATTC
>JBBWVR010000044.1:0-1808 GCA_050256315.1 Gammaproteobacteria bacterium
GTCACTGCCAAACCACTTAACCTCAACACCAAGCTGCCGATTATCTTCAATAAAATTACGGGCCTGTTGTTTACTGACATTAGGGATCCGAAATTGAATAGAACTACCGACATAAAACTCTTTTGCATTCCGATCTGGAACAACAATATTTTTCACTTGGCGAAGTTTGGTCTCAACTAGCACATAGCGCTCATTCCAGCGCCTTATATTGTTCTCAAGTTTATTAATTTGTGGACGCAGAATGGCTGCCCTTAGATTGTCCATACGACCTGAAAGGTTTGGTGTTTGCAGCCGTATTTTCTTAAAAACGTCAGGATCGGGTGCGGCACCGTGACGCTCATATAGCATGTATGAGCCCGACATCATGATACACCGAGCCATAAATTCAGCATCGTCCGTAGTGATAAGCCCACCCTCTCCAGAGTTCATGTGTTTGTACGTTTGCGTGCTAAAGCAGCCCGCTAAACCAAAATTGCCACTACGAGTGTTATTCCACCTTGCCCCCATTGTGTGTGCACAATCTTCAATCAACGTTAAATTATACTTCTCCACAACGCCCATAAGATTCTCCATATCGACAATATGGCCTCGCATGTGGGAGAGTAACAAAAAACGTGCACCACTTGAGTTTGCTTTTTTAGCCAAATCATCAAGGTCGAGTAAAAGGTTTTTGTCAACTTCTATGAATACCGCACGGCCACCAGCGCCTGCTATTGCCCCTGGTACAGGTGCCAAGGTGTACATATTTGTGAGCACGGCTTCATTGCTTTTTAGGCCGGCGGCTCGTAACGCGATATTCAGGGCATATCCACCTGAGGCGCATGCAAGACAATAATGAGCGTCCTGATAAAGGGCATACTCTTGCTCCAGCAGCGATACCTGGGAGAGCTCGTCATCCAAGGTGTTATAGCGATGCAACCTACCACTTTTTAACACTCTCATAGCTAAAGCAATCGACTCCTGGTCGATAGCTTCTTGCTGTGTAAAAGATTTATTGAATGCTTTTGCCATTTTCTCGAATAATCAGCTGGCCAGCGCTACGCCTTATCAGCAAAATCAAAATGTTTAGTATAACCAAACAAGGATGCAGAGCCCCCTGTGTGGATGAACACAACACGGTCCGATTTTTTGAAAGACCCTTTGCGAATCAAATCAATCAAGCCCGCTGCACCCTTACTGGAATAGACAGGGTCTAATAAAATACCCTCTAATTCTGCAAACATCGTTATTGCTTCAATACCAGCCTCGGTGGGTAGACCGTAACCCTCTCCAACATAATCACTATTAGCGACGATATCATCTCGATTGACAACGCCGTCACAACCTAATTTACTGGCTGTTTCAACGGCCAATTTATAAACATTCTCTTCTTGAATCTCTTTGGGCGCTCTAACACTTATTCCTAACAACGGGATATTGACGTTCATTGCTTTTAAGCCAACAATGAGTCCCGCTTGAGTGCCTGCACTTCCTGTCGCATGAACAATATGATCAAGAACCAAATCTCTGTCGTTGGCTTGATGAAGTAACTCAAAAGCACAATCAACATAGCCTAGGGCGCCAGTTGCATTTGAACCGCCTCCAACAATTGTATAAACATTACTCCCGGCGACTCTTAACTTATCTGCAACCACTTCCATTTCAGCATTCATGTCCAAACCTGAACCGCGCTTCTCATAAGTCGCACCATGAAGCAAGTCGATAAATACGTTTCCATTATGGTTATAGTTATCGTCCGTGTAACCCGTCCTATCCTCAAGAAGCACATGACACTTCATTCCCAACTTTGCCGCAAAAGCCGATGTTTG
>JBBWVR010000045.1:0-4007 GCA_050256315.1 Gammaproteobacteria bacterium
CGTTCTTAACACCTCAAGCAAATCAAACTCTTTAACGATAGGCTTGTCGCTTAAAGCGTGTTGCAACTCCCCAATGGAAGACACGAGGCCGGCGCCATAAGCACGATTACCATGAGCTGTCTTAATTAAGCCAAACTCAACGGTAAACCAATACAATCTCGCCAACATCACCCTTTCTTCATCTGTTGCGCTCACTCCCGCCAAACCATAGGTGTGGGTAAAGTGCGCAAACTGAGGGTCGTTCAATAAAGGGGTATGGCCAAATACTTCATGAAAAATATCGGGCTCTTGCAAATAATCAAGCTCTTCCGTTCTTCTAATAAAACTGGCAACAGGAAATTGTTTATTAGCCAGTAAATTAAAAAAACGATCAAAACTAATCAACGCCGACACCGGTGTCACCGACCAACCGGAACTTTGCTGTATTTTTTCACTGACCTCATCACACTGAGGAATGCGATCGCTTGGAAACGCCATCTGCTCCAATGCGCCAATATAAGAATCGCAAGCAGCATTCTTTAACGCAGGCGTTTGACGCTCAATCAATGTCTGCCAAACTTTGTGCTCTGAGGCTGTGTAATGTATCTTGCCAAACTCATCAGGAGTTTTTGCAAGGTAAGCTGTCGTCTTCATCTCAATCCTTGTTGGTTGTATACAGACCTTTGTACAAATCACTTAAAAGATTTTATGCAGAGGCCACATTTAGTATTATTGTAGTAAATAAGCAAAGAAGAGTGTATGCGTATTGAGCTTATTTTCGAGTATTAATGCAGTTTTTATGCGTGTTTTATTTACTTTATGCAGTTATTTATGCACATATCACAAAACAGTGTATAATCAGCATCTCATGAAAACACCAAAATCTCAATTAGACGAATTTGACATTAGGCTACTTAATGCTCTTCAGGAAAACTCACGCCTCACCAGTATCGAGCTATCTCAAGTTGTACATTTATCACCCACACAATGCCAAAGACGCCTAAAGAAACTTGAAGAATCTGGCGTTATATCCAGCTATTCAGCCATTCTTAATCGTGAAAAAGTAGGGTTTGAGATTATTGCCATTATTAACGTCTCACTGGGCAAACACACGCATTTCCCAGGTGAGGACTTTAAAACACTGGTTAATGCACACCCCGAAGTACTCGAATGCTGGACAATGATTGGTGAGCATGATTTCATGCTGAAAGTTGTTGCTAAAAACTTGAATGACTTAACCAACTTCATGATGAAAGAATTACTCGACATGCCAATTGTTGCCAATATTCGCTCGAATATTCTCCTACAACAAATCAAGCTAACAACCGCCCTACCGCTGTAGTTTTCTTTTCGTCAAATATATCGCCTAGCGCGCCTTGTGCGTAGCAAAGATACTCTGTATAATTGTCGTTTTTTCCAAATTCAATAGGTAACAACGTGAATTTAATCGATCAAATTGAAAACGAACAACTAAGATCAGACATTCCTGAATTTTCTCCAGGTGACACAGTTATCGTACAAGTAAAAGTCCGCGAAGGAAGCCGTGAAAGACTTCAAGCTTTTGAAGGTGTTGTTATCGCTAAGAAAAACCGTGGTATTGGCTCAGCATTTACAGTGAGAAAAATCTCTCATGGTGAAGGTGTTGAAAGAGTCTTCCAAACACACTCATCACTGATTGACAGCGTGACTGTTAAGCGTTGCGGTAAAGTGCGTAAAGCAAAACTTTACTACTTACGTGGCCTTACTGGTAAGGCGGCTCGTATTACTGAGAAGCTTAAAAAGAAATAAGCCAAACCTTATTTTAAAAATGCCAGTTTTTACTGGCATTTTTTTTTCCTGAATGCCTCACACCAAAGTAGAATGATTACTCATGGACATCGCGTTAATCGAGCAATTTATTGATCACTACTGGCTCAGCTCTGGCGCCAGTCAAAACACTCTTTCAGCTTACCGCTCCGATCTCAACATTTTCCAAAAATGGCTTTCTAATAGTACTTTTCTTGAAGTAAGCCCTGAGAAAATTCAACACTACTTCAAAGAGCGACAACAAAAAGGCATGAGTGCCTCAACACAGGCTCGCATCCTCACTTGTATGCGCCTATTCTTTCACTATCTCCACGATAATGAACTGATTAATAGCAATCCTGCAGCAGAGCTATCACACCCCAAACAAGAGCAAAAACTGCCAGTTTTCTTAAACATCGATGAGGTCGAAAGACTATTAGATACCCCAGATAATGCCACTACACTTGGCAAGCGTGACAAGGCCATGCTTGAGCTTCTTTACTCTTGCGGTCTAAGAGTGTCTGAGTTGATTAATCTCAGTTATCACAACATTCACCTGCGAGATGAATACATTCGCATTCATGGTAAAGGCAACAAAGAACGGATGTTGCCAATGGGTGAGATTGCGATTGATTATTTAACAGCTTACGAACAAGAAGCAAGGCCTTTACTACTCAAAAATGGCCAGTGTGACAGTTATTTCCTCTCCAATCGTGGCAAAGCCATGAGTCGGCAGAATTTCTTCTATATCATTAAATCTTACGCCATGCAGGCCGGCATAGATAAACCTCTATCGCCTCATTCGCTGCGCCATGCTTTTGCCACCCACCTCGTGCAAAAAGGTGCCGATCTTCGCTCGGTACAACTAATGCTCGGCCATAGTGACATCTCCAGTACGCAACTCTACACTCACATTCAAAACGCACAGCTCAAAGCGCAGCATGCTAAACATCATCCAAGAGGATAACCAAACCTAAACCCTATCATTGACGGAGAGGCTTGACTTTTGAACGCCATTCTTGTCAAAATTATCTAAACCTAACCAAGCTTGATACGCTTTTTTAATACCAGGCCAATCTTTATCAATAATAGCATACCAACTGGTATCGCGATTACGACCCTTATACATGGTTGCTTGGCGCCACATGCCTTCAAATTTAAAGCCAAATCTCTCAGCAGCGCGTTTTGATGGCGCATTTAGTGCGTCACATTTCCATTCATAGCGTCTGTAGCCTAATTCATCAAAAACTCTAGCCATCATCAAATACATTGCTTCAGTTGCCATTGGCGTTCTTTGCATTTTGGTAGAAAAGTGAATGTGCCCCACCTCGATAACACCGATTGTAGGAGTAATACGTAGATAACTTGCCATACCAACAACTTCGTCATTGCTTTGATTAATAATCACAGAAAAAAGTGGATCATCACCCACACAAGAAGTTGCTAGCCAATCAGTAAAGCTTTCTAAATCTGCAAACGGTCCGTACGGTAAATAAACCCAATTATGTTGGCTTGAGTCCAATGAAAAGGCCGCAAAAAGGCATTTAGCATGTTTACCAACATCAAGTGACTCTAATCGGCAAAAACGACCAATCATAGCCTCACGCGATGGTGGCTGGCATGGCTGCCAATTCTCAATATCTAAACCAACTGGTTGTCCAAGTGAGTTATTTTGACTTTCGATTGACATGGCCTGACTCCTAATTCAAGCTAGCGATAGGACAACATCAATTGCGCCATAATGAAAAACATCGGCAAAGCGATGACAGAAACAACTGTCCAGAAGCAGATGTAAGCTTTAGGGCTGACCTTGAAAGGCTCACCCAAAAACGGAGGCTCCGGCTCAGGGGCCACTTCACCCGATCTAAGCACTTTGGGAAAAAGAAAGCGATTCTCCCAAAGCTCCCAATACAATGTAAAACCAATCATTGCCAAAATGAGACTTGCAGACTGAGGCTTCGTCCAAAATGTCTCATAATAAAATACAAAAATTAGCACACTACAAATCGATGATAATATTTGCCCAGGAATATAATAAGACGGTCTTGTTTTGTAGAGTGTCAACGCGAATGTGCAGCTCAATGCAATCAGCGCGCAATATCCAATTGCCCAAATTGGCATTTAAAACCCCCTCAATAAATAAAAAAACCTAGAACAGGTTTTTACCATCAAACACTTTGATTTCAATATTATCTGTATCAATCTCATCAATACAGCCAAGGTTAACGCGAAAATGCCCAGGC
>JBBWVR010000046.1:0-3169 GCA_050256315.1 Gammaproteobacteria bacterium
TCCAAGCAGATGCTTTTGCCGCTAGACACACGGATGCCAATGACTTAATATCTTCATTAGTAAAACTTTATAAAGAGAATTCATCGTTACTCACTCCCGATAAATATTACTCGGCATTTCACGACACCCATCCAAGTGCCACACTGCGCATTGAGCGACTCAAGTAAGCGCCATACTGGAGATTAAGTCACTCACCTATGCCAACTGAACACCTAGCAATAGTTAATCAAACCCAACCACTGGTTATGAACTGGTGGCTTTAAATAGACGTCAAAAATGGCGTGCTGAGAAGGTTCAAGCCGAGCGCATCGCCAGAGCCAACAAGGCTTCAGAAAAAGCCGAATCCGAGGCAAACATCAGCGCCAAAGAACAAAAAGGTAGAGTGGTTACACGCTATGGCCAACGCCAGCTTGTAGAGTCCAGCAATGGTGAATTATTCCAGTGTACTAGTAGAAGAAACATTGATCTCTCAGTCGCTGGCGATGAAGTAATATTCCAACCCACCGATAATGAAAATGGCATTGTTACCGCCTTGTTACCGCGCAAGAGCGAACTTAAAAGACAAGAAAAATTAATCGCAGCAAATGTTGATCAATTATGGTTGGTGGTCGCTGCAGAGCCAAAATATCAGCTTGATCTGATTGATCGCTACCTTGTAGTGGCAAAAAATGCAAATTTACCAATTGCTATTATTGTCAATAAAATCGAGTTGCTTGATGATTTAGAAGATCTGCACAAGGATTTTTTGATCTATCAAAATCTTGGATATGAACTGTACTTTATCAGCGTCAAGAAACAATTAAACTTAGATAACTTAAAACAACAATTGGCCGATAAAACGCATATCTTTCTCGGACAGTCCGGTGTTGGTAAGTCCTCTCTAATCAACGAGCTCATTCCTGATTTAAACATCAGAGTTAATGAAATCAGTCAAAAAAGCAAACTTGGAAAGCACACAACAACCAACACCTGTATTTATAAAATCGCTAGTGGAGGCGACTTGATTGACTCTCCTGGTATTCGAGAATTTCAGCTAGACAATCTAAGTACAAAGGACATTCTCAACGGTTTTATAGAGTTTCAACCTTTGCTCGGTCATTGTCGCTTTAGAAATTGCCAGCACATCAACGAACCCAATTGCGCGATCAAAGTGGCTCTGGAGTCGGGCGACATCCACCCTTATCGATACAATAGTTATTTAAGACTCATTGAATCATAAGCCATAACTTCTTGGCGCTCAATTACCTTGGTAGTACTTAATTATGGGTGTATAGTAAAAATTGATTGATAAAAAACATATCAACTTGTTTTTAACCATATAGGAGTCAACCATGTTAGCCCATACCAAGGAAAACTTTTATGCGTACCCAACTCATCGTGTTGTTGGCGTTGTTGACACAAAAAATGAGGCTGACGTGGTGGTCAGTGAATTGATTGATGCTGGCTTTGATGATTCACAAATCGACGAATCTATAGGCGATGATGGATTGGCATTCCTCGACCCAGTTGGCGATAAACACGGTCTTTGGACCAAACTTATTAGAAAATGGCAACATCTCGCCCAAGGGGAAGAGCATAAATACCTTGAGAGAGTTGAAAAAGACCTTAAAGAGGGCCATGCCATTATTAGCGTACCCACTTTGAATAAAGTTGCGAGAGAGAAGGTTGCCAATATTTTGCGCGCGCATCACGCCAAATCCATTCGATATTACGGCCGCCTATATGTCGAACATTTGGACGGCGTTTAGGCTATCGCACTCACGAGGTCGACGTTTTTGTAATTAAAATCACTCGATTGGACAGTATTTCTATCTCAGCACGCCATGCACTGGCGAGTCGTTGCAAGCTTGCTCGACTAAAAAAACCAATATGCGTAGGGTCGTTCTTCTAATACCAATCCACAAAGCTCGCATTATCTGACACCATTTCGGTCATTATCCCAAGCACACCACTAGGATTTAACATATTGTATAAACGGTTGAGTTCAAATGAGGGTTGAGACAAGTGCTCCAGAACTTCAGTTGCTGTGATAAAGTCGTACTTACGATTAAAGACCGCGTTATTCTGGGCATAAAACTTATCAAATAAATCGACCGTATAACCTTGCTCTTCAAACATAATCGATAGCGTTGGGCCTGGACCACAGCCAAAATCAAGCCCCCTTGCCTCTTTGGGTAACCTCTCCAACAAGGGCTTTGCTACTTGTGATAAAAAACCTCGGTAGTCGATGTCATTGGGGTCGTTATTATGAAGATCGTAGCGGGATTTTTCGTCGACCTCGCCAAGGTGGAAAGCGCTCGGAACAAAAACAAACTCACATGCTGAACAAGCATGATATTGACGAGTGTCGTCAGTGTAGTAAAGTTGGGTTTGCTTGGCAGAGCATAAAGGGCAATTATGTAGCTTCATAATGCCCTGTATTGTAGGGTATATTAGTGCACGTGACCGTGAGATATCTCCTCTTCTTGCGCGTCTCGAACAGACTCAATACTGACCGCAAAATGCAATGTCTCACCAGCTAATGGGTGGTTGGCGTCAACCGTAATTGTTTCATCTTCAATTTTTGTCACAGTGACGACAAAAGGATGGCCCTGTTCGTCCTGAGATTGAAGTTGCATACCAATAGTTAAATTATCGACACCTTGAAGTGCTGATCTTGGAATTTCTTGAATAGCATCTTGAAGTCTGAGGCCGTAAGCCTCTTCTGGTTCAACCGAAACGTCAAGCTTATCGCCCACTGTGCTACCCTCTAGGGCAGTTTCCAAGCCCGGGATGATATTGCCATGGCCTTGTAAAAATGGCATCGGCTCTTTGCCTTCAGATGAATCAATCACATCGCCAGCGTCATTTTTAAGCGTGTAGTGCATTGTTACTACTTTTCCATTTTCAACTTTCATACTTGCTCCTGGGGTTTGATACGAAAAAGGCCTTACATCTCTGTAAAGCCATAGTAAATATGGTGGGGCGTGAGCGACTTGAGCGCCCGACCATCGGATTAAAAGTTATTATTCAACCATTTCCAGATTTACCCCACCCTATCCTTAAAGCCCTCTGCTATACTACATACAGAAGGTTTTGTTAAATAAACTGCCCTCTCTTTATCCCGAGAAAACACTAGATTTCCTTGCCTTTTGTGTACCCCGCGTGTACCCGAAATGTTAAACAAGAA
>JBBWVR010000047.1:0-3728 GCA_050256315.1 Gammaproteobacteria bacterium
AACGCGCTCTAGACTCTATTAAAACTAAGTCGTCATCAAGGTAGTTATTAATTTGCTCGGATAAGGCTTGGTTTTCTGCTTTAATTCTATTGTTATCAGCGATGAGGTTGTCGATTGTATTTTGTTGATCGTTAATCACCATTGGAAAGCCATTAATCCAAATATTTTGTCTAAAAAGAGCGATAAAAATGACTGCAAACACAAGCGTGAACTTGTGCTTAATAATAAATCCAATAATGCCTTGTTGAGACTCGGAGGCCATTTATTTTTTGGTTGACTGTAAGTAGGTTTTTGAAAAGTAATCGTGCAGTGGCAATCTGTCTTTGTTGAAAAATTGAAAGATAAAGCCAACACCAACAAGAGACAAGAGCGCCAGTACAAATCGACCCAGTGATTGTGCGTAAGTAATGCTTTTTCTGTCAGCTTGCATAATCTCAAATTTCCATGCTTTCATTCCGAGTGTCTGTCTGCCTTTAACCCAAGATAGCGCAAAATAGCCGTAAGTTAGCAGCAGCATAAGGAAAAAGTAAAGCGGATTGTTTGTGCTGTCTTGAATGATAAGGTTAACCACAAGCCCCGTGCAAAACACCAGTGAAAACACCAAGAAAAAATCATAGGTGATGGCACCCAGTCGGCTTACAAATGAGACGTTTGATTTCATAGTTACAGCGGTTTTTTTAGTAATAATTCAGGGTTAATGGCCACTTGGTTCATAAAAACGCCCCAATGAAGGTGTGGACCTGTTGAGCGACCAGTCGTGCCAATTTTACCTAACTCCTGTGCCTTTCGTAAGGTCTGACCCTCAATTACGCTGACTTCGCTCAAATGGCTATAACTACTGATCAGTCCCTGGCCGTGGTCTATAAACACTGTTTTGCCTAGATAATAAAACTCGTGAACAAGAATAACTCGGCCGGTAGCGCTGGCATTGACGGGCGTGCCTACAGTGTTGGCGATATCGAGTCCGATATGTGGCAAGCCTTTTTCCCCGTTGTAATATCGGCTAACACCAAATACGCTCGTTACTTGGCCATTGCTTGGTGAGACGAAATAACCTTCGCTTAATGGTTGCGTACTGAAAGTTTTGCGCGCTTTGGTAAACAGTACTTTTTCGGTTTTAATTCGCATACTGCTTGAATCTTGGTTATCGCTAACTTTAACTGTTGTCTCGAAATATTCATCTGGGTAGTTTTGATTATCAACCCCTATAAAAGCGTATCTATCGTCAGCGCCCAGAAGGGTGATGCGCTTACTTCCAGGTTTTGTCATTAAAGGCAGGCCAATTAGCGCTTGGTATTGATTGTTGCCTAAGGATTGAACGTAAAGCGGTACGGAGCCATAAAAGGCTTCGGGATTGATTTGCTTTGATTCAAAGGTAATTTGTGCAATACCCCCCGGCGTTGAATCGACTGTTGCGCCGATATTGGCCAAAAGTAGGCTTGGTAGTAATAATAAAAAACAACTAACTGTCTTTTTTATCATAAACCTTTGAAAGAAGTTTGCCTTGATGAAGCGTGGTGCTTATAACATCACCGACGTTGATTTCATTTTCGACGTGAACGATAGACCCTTTTTCATTATGGGTAATGCTATAACCGCGTGATAAAGTAGAAAGTGGTGAGAGTATGTGCAGTGCTTTTGCTTGATTACCTAATTTAGAGGTATACCCAGAGAGCGAATGCGCCATATTTTGATGCAACTGGGTATTGAGGTGTTTGAGTTCGCTTTTGAATAGATCGAAGCATTTGGCGCCCGCTTTAAGCAATCGCTCTTGCGCAAGCTTGCTTTGTTCGATTTTATAAGTAACGAATCGCGCAGGTGAGTGCTGGTGGAGTTCGGTGTTGAGCGCTTTCAATTTTGTTTGATTCAAGGTCTTCAGTGTTTTGATGGTTCGAGTGAGTCTTGCCTCTGCCTCATCCAACCTTTGTGCTTTGCGCTGTAATTCTTGACTCGGATTAATAATTCTTAGTTGCAGCTGTTGTAACAAGAATTGATTTTTTTCAAGTGTTTGGTCAATGGCACTGGCTAAGTTTCGTTTGAGTTTTTCTAATTGATTCAGAAGTTCTGTTTTATCTGGCGTTACAAGTGCCGCAGCGGCGCTCGGTGTGGGCGCTCTTGCGTCGGCGACAAAATCGGCAATGGTGGTGTCGGTTTCATGTCCAACAGCGCTTACAATTGGCTTTTTACAAGCGAAAATTGCTCTGGCAAGGCTTTCCTCGTTAAATGCCCAAAGATCTTCCATTGAGCCACCACCGCGCGCTAAGATGATCACATCTGAGTGTTTATCAGTCTCAGCCATGTGTAATGCTTTGATAATTTTCAGGTGGGCGT
Source organism: Gammaproteobacteria bacterium (assembly GCA_050256315.1). Classification (GTDB taxonomy): domain Bacteria; phylum Pseudomonadota; class Gammaproteobacteria; order PS1; family Pseudothioglobaceae; genus Pseudothioglobus. The sequence goes on from JBBWVR010000047.1 coordinate 2,332, forward strand.
CGCCCCCTTGCACTGGTGTATCGTAGAGTTTAATTTTGGCAAATGGATAGCGCTTGTTAAGCACATTGATAATATCGTGAATAACGGCGCCATTTGCCGACGAAACAACAGCGATGGAGTTAATCGAACTTGGCAGGGGCTTCTTGTGTCCTGCATCAAACAAACCCTCTGCTCGCAGTTTGTTTTTTAGTTGATCAAAGGCCAGCTGCAGATTGCCAATGCCAGCAGGTTCAATTTGCTGCACAACCATTTGAAAATCACCGCGTGCCTCATAAACTGTGGGCGCACCCCTAAGAATCACAGACATGCCGTTTTCAAGAGCAAACTTGAGTTTTCGCTGGTTGAGTCGAAACAGCGCGCAACGGATAGCACCGCGCTCGTCTTTTAGAGAAAAATACCAATGACCTGAAGAGGGTCTGGATAGGTTTGAGATTTCACCCTGCACCCAGCAGTGAGGAATGTTGTTCTCAACCGTGCGCCTACAAAGCCCCAGGAAGTCTGAGACGCTGTAAATTTCATCTAGGTTAAACATCGGCTTTGAGGCAAACAAAAACGGCACCGGTGCCGCCGTCTTTTTGCGGGCACGAGCAAAAAGCCAGCACTTGTGGGTGCTGCTTAAGATAACTCACCACTTGTGATTTGATGATCGATAGTCCTTGGTTTGAGTGGTAGCCCTTGCCGTGGATTATTTGAATAAAGCGCTCATCACGGTGATAGTACAGAAATTTGGATAACGACTGACAAGTCTCTTCCACAGTTTGCCCATGAAGGTCGAGACTTGGTGCATACTCAAGATTACCTTGCTTCATTTTTTTAATGGTTTTTGGCGACATGCCGTCTTGTGCATAACTAACAACTTCTGAGCCAGAAATGTTTGCCTCAGACAAATAACTGTAAGCCTCAAATGGCTCTGCAAAATGAGTTGTTGTTGGTTTTGGCTCTTGATTGCCATCTTTGTCGATCGGTATCTGTTTATCAATCGAACTTCTGAACAACGATTTATCGTTTTCGCTAACCATCTCTTGTGTGAAAAATATGCATAAAAAAAGCCCTCGCTAGAGGGCTTTATTATAGCAACGAATGTGCTATTGAATTGCTATCCTGATGCTTTTATCAGGCAGTAATTGGGTTTTTCTTAAAGTGCTTTAATCTGTGCAACAAGACGAGATTTTCTTCTCGCTGCTTGGTTCTTATGCATTAGGCCTTTGCTGACCGCTTGGTCAACGTTTTTTTGCATTGCTGCATAACCGGTTTGTGCCTCTTCTTTATTGCCATCTGCAATCGCGTAAGTTACTTTTTTGATGAAAGTACGAACTTTAGCTCTGATTTTAGAGTTGTGCTTATTGCGTGTAACTGCTTGTTTTGCGCGTTTTTTAGAACTTGCTGAATTGGCCATA
>JBBWVR010000048.1:0-8495 GCA_050256315.1 Gammaproteobacteria bacterium
TTGACTTTATAGCCATAGGGTGTAAGTTTCGTATAGTCAAGCAAGTTGCTTAACTTAACTTTATAATACCTCCTAAATTTTTATATTACTCAATACGATGTTTACAGTCTTAAATCAGGCGAGTGGAAAATCTTTTCAGAGCGCTGGCGACGCACCAATTTTGGATGACGCTCTAGCGCATGGACTCAATTTTCCTTATGGCTGTCAAAACGGTTTTTGTGGTAAGTGTAAAGCCGTTGTTTTAAACGGTGAGATTCAGTACGATGGTGACGTGCCTCCGGCCCTTACAGAGGAAGATTTAGAGGCCAACATGGCACTGCTTTGCCAATGTAAAGCGACGAGTGATTTGTATATCAATGTTGATGAGTTGGATGATTTGGCCAATATAGAGGTTCGCTCACTACCTTGCAAGGTGGAGCAAATTAATCGCCTTAACCATGATGTGATTCAAATCATGCTTAAGATTCCGGGTGCACAATCTTTGCAATATTTAGCGGGACAATATCTTGATTTGGAGCATTCTGATTTTGAGCCACGTGCCTTTTCAATTGCCAATGCGCCTGTTAACTCTAACTTAATTGAGCTCCACGTTAGATTGGTTGAGGACGGTCAGTTTACTAATTTTATTTTTAACAGTTTGACCGAAAAGACTATTCTTCGAATTGAAGGCCCCAAAGGCGACTTCTTTCTAAGAGAAGAAAGTGATAAGCCCGCCATCTTAATTGCCGGTGGTACCGGGTTCGGTCCTATTAAGGCGATTGTTGAGCACTTGATTTCCATTGACTCTCAAAGACAAATACATATCTATTGGGGGGTTAGGGCTGAAGAAGATATTTATTCTAACTTGCCTGCTGAATGGGCTAATGAATTGGAGGCGATTAGTTATACTCCCGTTTTGTCAGAAGCCAACGGCTCTTGGCAGGGTCAAAAAGGCTATGTACATGAAGTTGTCCTTCAAGATTTTGCGGATTTATCTGATTATGAAGTTTATGCTTGCGGACCGCCGATTATGGTCAGAGCGGTAGCCAGTGGTTGTCTAGAAAGAGGTTTGTCGAAGAAAAACTTTTATTCAGATGCTTTTGAATATGCCTTTGAGGAAAATACTGATGACTAGTATGCAATCTCACTTAGAAGAGCAATTGAAAATCGCCCTAGAGCCTAGCCACTTAGAAGTTATTAATGAATCCAGCAGCCATTCGGGCCCAGCCACAGAGTCACATTTCAAACTTGTCGTGGTGAGTGAGGCTTTTGCTGAAATGAAGCTTATTGATCGTCATCGTTTTATCAATAAACTCTTTAAAGAAGAATTGAGTCACATCCATGCCTTGGCGATGCACACATACACACCAAGTGAATGGGATGCGCGCCAAAGTGCGCCAGACTCGCCACTTTGCCATACCAAGCCTGAGTAGTGCGTTCTCTTTTATTAACCCTTGTCTTGGTGCTATCGGGATGCCAAAGTGGTCTTGATAGCGTCAAAAATGCAGCCAGTTTAATTGATATTTCGGCCCCCTCAAAGATCCATAAGGATGAGTCCAATCTTTGGCATTATATTGCCAATCATCAAAAACTAGGCAATCAAAATCATCAACGAGTTGATGAACACATTGCATGGTTTGTAAAACACCCAGATTATCTTGAAAGGGTTAGTAGGCGTGCACAGCCGTATCTTCATTTGGTGGTGAGTGAGGTTGAGAAAGAAGGCCTGCCAATTGAGATTGTCTTGTTGCCTATTGTTGAATCTGCATATTACCCATTTGCCTATTCTCACGGAACAGCGGCAGGGCTTTGGCAATTTATTCCCTCGACAGGCAAGCTGTACGGTCTTGAAGAGGATTGGTGGTATGCGGGGAGGCGTGATGTACTGGCTTCTACTAAGGCGGCTGTCCAGTATTTGAAAAATCTCAATCAGTTATTTGATGGCGATTGGCTACTGGCCATTGCAGCTTATAATGCTGGACCCGGGCGAGTTCAAAATGCAATCAATGCCAATAAAAAAAGCGGCAAAAAAACAGATTTCTGGCATTTAGAATTGCCGAATGAAACAATGCGCTATGTGCCGAAATTATTGGCAGTAGCAAAAATTCTGCAAGATCCATCGAACTACAATCAAAGCTTCGAGAGGGTTGATAATGAAGCGTATCTGCAAGCGGTTGAGTTAGACTCTCAGTTTGATTTGGCGCTAATCGCTCAGTGGACGGGGCTTAGTATTGATGAGATTTACACTTTCAATCCTGGTTTACGGCGATGGGCGACACCAAGTACTTTGCCATTTACGCTATTATTGCCAGATTCGGTGGTATCAACTTTTGAGAGAGGGTTAAACGAGTTAGGCGAACGTCCTCAAATTAGCTGGGTTCGTCATCAAATTCAATCGGGTGAAAGTCTTAATTATTTAGCAAGTAAGTACAATACAACGCTAGAGCAGATCATCAGTGTTAATGAGCTACGCGATGACACGATTCGTGCGGGTGATTACATTATTGTGCCGCTTGCGCAACAAGGTGAAGCGTATTACGCGCTGTCGGAAGAGCAAAGAGAAAAGAGCCGACTCAATGCGCAAAAAAGTGCCTCTAAGGTGGTATATGAAGTTGTCTCTGGCGATAGCCTATGGAAAATTGCTGCACAGTTTGGCACAAGTATTAATGATCTTGTGCGCTGGAATCATGTTCAGCCATCAGCACCCTTGTCGATTGGCAAAGAGCTGGTCATTTGGCTGACGAATAAGAATCAAACCGAACTTGCCAAAATAGCCAAAACCGGTCTTGATATTACTCGTAAGATTACTTATAAAGTTAAGTCGGGTGATAGTCTATCCAAGATTGCCAGTAGATACAGTGTGACGGTGACCCAAATACGTGAGTGGAATAAGCTCGGAACTTCGAATATTATTCATCCGGGTCAAAAGTTAAATATTACTATTAGTGTTGTTAATTCGAGTCTAAGCTGATGACATTGCCAATCAAAAAAACCATTCTAGCAAGTCTAGCTTTTACCGTTGTGCACTGGCGGAAAATTATAGAAATTTCCATTATTCCACTGGCTTTTGCATTTCCTTTGCTGCTTGTTTTGCCCGAATTGATAGCTTTGTCTAAGCAGTTATTTATTGGCCAAGTGGATGCCAGTGTAAGTGTGCCGGATAATACCTTGCTGTATATGTTCTTATTCTTGTACGGTTACGCCTTACTTTCCATTAATTTAGCTCGTTTGGTTATGCTGGGTGCGAGTTCTGTCTCTGCTTTGAGTTGTGTTTTTGAGTTCGTTAGAATTGCTAAATATATTGGACTGACAATGCTGGTTGGCTTTGCTGTTGTGTTTCCTACCGCACTAACAGGGTTGTTATTTGTTCAATTGATTGTGTATTTTTTGATTGTGCCGCTAACACTTAATTTTGTTAATGTTGCTATTGGTAGGGCGCTGAATTTGCGTTGGAGTTTGCCTTTTATTGTTCACGTTAACTTATTTTGTATGCAAGTCTTGCTGCCGGCATTATTCGCCTATCTTTTCGGAAGTGTTGCAGAAATCTTGGGCTTGAGCAGCTATGTTTCTATGTTTGTTCAGGTGCTTATTTTTTATTGGTCTGGCGTTAATCTTGCTTTTTGTTATCGCGTTATTGTTGCTGATAACTCAGCGCAAAGCCTTTAGCGTAGCGCATATCAAAAACCCCTATTTTGCGTATCTTTCTAGACCTTTGTTTTAGATTGTTATAGGCCTTAACAAAATCCCTTAAACGCTGCTTTTGCTTTTGATGTCCAAGAATAATGCCTACATTAGGCTCAATGGTGAGTGTGTCTACTTGGTCGCGCTCAAACTTTGTAATGACGAGTGGTGTAAGGATGTTCTGATAAAACTGGTAATCCTCAAAGAATTGAAACGCCTCATTGTCATCAACAACAGCCAAAGGAGCCTCTGTAGTTATTAGCACTTCTGGCTTAAATAGCACGCCTTCAGTTGAAATGTAGCCATTGTCCTGCCAGCGCATTGCTATGGTATGAGCGGTCAGCTCAATGTCAATTTTATTCCAAAAAAGTCGATCAACTTCAGCGTTAGCAACCCATGGTTTAGCCTCAATATTTTTCTTCAATTCAGAGAGGTTGATTAGGTATTTATTACCAAGAAGCGGTGTAATCAGTTGTTCATAATAGTCGTCACTGTTGGTGAGTTTTTCGTCAATTGTCCAGCTAATCTCTGGCTCAAATAAATTAGAACGATGAAGATTGTAGCCAATGGCAGCAATGGCCAGAATAAGCAGTAAAAATGGCAGTTTCCGCGCCAGTTGTTGAACGACAACTTTAGTCGGTTTTTTTGGCTTATTTAGGCGATTAAATCGTTGTTTAGCCATTCAGAATACTAAGAACGAGTTGTTCAAAAGTCATGCCTCTTGCTTTTGCCGCCATTGGCACAAGCGAGTGCGAAGTCATGCCTGGTACGGTATTAATTTCGAGCAAATAAGGTGTTTTGTCTTCGCCAATAATAAAGTCAACTCGCCCCCATCCTGAGGCGCCAGTTGCGCGAAAAGCCTCCATTGCAATTGTTTGTAGGTAGGACTCCTCCTCCTCAGTTAAATCAGAAGGGCAGATGTATTGGGTATTGTCGCTAAAGTACTTGGATTCGTAGTCATAAAATACATTTTCGGCAATAATCTTCACGCTTGGCAAGGTTTTGCCATTCAAAACGGCCACTGTGTATTCACTGCCTTCGATCCAGTGTTCAATCAGCGCGTCGCCATATTGCCACGCCAAATTAAGAGCGGCATCTAACTCGTTGACATTAACCACTTTGCTGATGCCAATGCTCGACCCTTCTAAAATGGGTTTGACTGCCCATGGCAGGGGGATATCCACAGCTTCTGGCGGGTTTGCTTCACTTGCCACAATGGATGGCGATAAAGGTAGAAGGTGTTGTTGCCAAACTTCTTTGGTAGCTGCTTTATTCATACACAGCTCAGAAGCCAGGCTACCGGAGCCAGTGTATGGGATGCTTTTGCTTTCCAATTGAGATTGCATATAGCCGTCTTCACCGCCGCGACCATGGAGCACGATAAAAGCCTTGTCAAACTCTTTTTCCCACAGTGATTCAAGATTGTCATGAGTAAGGTCGAAAGCAAAACAATCAATGTTGTTTGCCACAAGCGCCTCATAAACAGCTTTGCCACTTTTCAGTGAAATTTCCCTTTCGGCAGAATAGCCACCCATCAATACTGCTATCATATAATCACCAGTTCTGGCTCAAGAGCGACACCGTGCGCTTCTGCCACAGTAGTTTGGATGTATTTAATCAGTTCTTCTATGTCATTGGCAGTGGCAGAGTTTTGGTTGATAATAAAATTAGCGTGTTTGTCAGAAACACAAGCACCACCTACACAAAAACCTTTTAAACCGCAGGCCTCAATGAGTTTGGCGGCAAAGTTATCCTTAGGGTTTTTGAAGACACTACCGCAGCTTGGCAATCCGATAGGCTGCGAAGCATTTCTTTTATCAAGCAAGTCGCGTGCTTCGATGTTTTTTTGGACTTGGTTGAAATCAAACTCAGCGCTTACAAAGAATTCATCACTGTGTTTTGCCTTAACACTGCGATAGGAAGTTGAAAAATCATCAAGCGACCTTTGTTGAATATTGCCATTATTGTTAATTGTTTTGACAGAGGTGACGTACTCCCAAATTTCTGAGCCGAAAGCCCCTGCATTCATTGCCAATGCGCCACCAACACTTCCTGGAATGGCGCTGAGAAACTCAGCACCGTGCTTATTGTTTACCCCTGCAAATCGAGAAAGTTTAGCAAGTGTTGTGCCGGCTTCTGCTGTTATTGTGCCTTTGTCAAAATTAAGACCTTTTAAGTATTTTGTGTGTACAACCAGGCCATCAAAACCATTATCACGAATGAGTAGATTGCTACCCAGCCCAATAAAAATAACCGTTTTTTTGTTTTTCTTTAAGTGGTTTGAGAGTTGATCGACATCGGCCGGCGCAAAGAATTCATTGGCTAGACCGCCCGCTCTAAGCGAGCAGTGCTTGGACATTGGTTCATCCGTTAAAATCATGCTTACTGACGCCCAAAGTGCTCGATTAATTCGTGCGGTATTTTATGAACATCACCAGCGCCCAATGTCAAAAGTACGTCTTCAGCTAAAACAACATTCGGCAACACGTCAAATATTTCTTGACTACTGCTGAGCACAATTGGATCAATCGAACTTCTTTGTCGAATGGAGTCAGCGAGTGCTACGGATGTGACTTGATGAATGGGTGCTTCGTTCGCTGGATAGATATCCAATAAAATTAAAACGTCCACTCGAGAGAGGCAGCTGACAAACTCGTTAAACAAATCTTTGGTTCTGCTGTAGCGATGCGGCTGGAAAATAACCACCAATCGATTTGTTACGAAAGTGTTTCTTAGGGTGCTAAGCACTGCTGTTATTTCGTTAGGGTGATGACCGTAGTCATCAAATAGAGGTATGGCGAAGTTTTTAATCGAAATTTTATGGTGATAATCGAGTCGGCGAGAGACGCCACTAAAGTTATCAAGTGCTGATTGAATGACCTTGTGGTCTATCTCCAGCTCAATAGCCACAGCAATTGCTGCAAGTGCATTCAAGATATTGTGTTTGCCAATAAGATTAAGAACAACAACAAATTTATGTTGATGTTTTTTGCAATCTACATCGAAGGTCATTTGCATTTTCTTTTGCACAACGTTAGAGGCCTGCACATCGGCGTCGTCACTGAAGCCATAGCCAAGAATAGGGCGGTGAATTTTTTTCAGAATGTCTTGTACGCCTTGGTCGTCTACACAAACAACACAAACACCGTAAAAAGGCAAATTGGAGGTAAAGCTAACAAAGGCATTGGTTAGATTATCGTAATTGTGCTCATAGGTCTCCATGTGATCTTCGTCAATATTGGTAATCACACTAAGCATCGGTTGTAAATGCAGAAACGAAGCGTCACTTTCATCGGCTTCCGCTACTAAATAATCACTTTTTCCCAACTTAGCATTCATGCCAGTGGCATTGAGAATGCCGCCAATAATATAAGTTGGATCGAGCTTTGCTTCGGTCAAAATATGAACGATAAGGCTGGTTGTAGTTGTTTTCCCATGGGTGCCAGCAACAGCAATGCCAAAGCGAAAGCGCATCAATTCGGCCAGCATCTCGGCGCGAGGAACAATCAATAGGCGATTCTCTTTTGCGGCCTCAAGTTCGGGATTATTTTTTGAAATAGCAGAAGAGACAACAACTGCTTGCTTGCCAATAATATTGTCGGCACTTTGGCCGTACATTACTTCACAGCCTAGCTTCTCCAGGCGCTCAGTTGCTTTATTCGCTTGGATGTCGGAGCCAGAGACCTCATAGCCCAGATTGTTAAGAACTTCGGCAATGCCGCTCATTCCTGTGCCACCAATGCCAATAAAATGAATCTTCTTTATTTTTGAACGTGTTGGGTTGTCGCTAATGGTCATGCTTTACTAACAGTTATGATGGTTAATGCCTGAATACCTTCCCCTCTACCAAAGGATGTCAAACCTTCACCGGTGGTAGCGGTAATGCCAACATCGTTGGCACTAATATTGCATAGTTCAGCAATATTGCTCTTCATTTTCTCATTTTGAGGTGATATTTTTGGCCCAAGGCATTCCAGTGCAATCGCAATATTCTCGATTTGCCAATCGTTCAAATCATCAAGAGCGCATTGTAGATATTTGCGAGAATCGGTAATTCCTTGCTGACAAAACTCATCTGCGATTTTCCCCAAAATATTTCTACCGGTGATACTTGAGATTGCGTTGGTTAATGAGTGCAGAACTACATCAGCATCGCTATTGCCTTTAAGGCCTTTATCGTACTCGAAGGTGACACCTGCTAAGATTAATGCTTTGCCAGACTCAGATTCAAAGGCATGAGAGTCCTGACCAATTCCAGTTTTAATTTTCATCGTTATTGTCTATGTAATAGTTAGCCAATTTAAGGTCGTCAGCCACCGTAATTTTGATATTATTTTTTGAGCCAATAACAATTTTTACCTTGCCGCCGATGTGTGCAACTGCCTCGGCTTCGTCGGTAATGTGGATATTGTTATTAACAACATTTTCTAGTGCTTTAACCAGTACGCCAAATTTAAACATTTGCGGTGTTTGCGCTTGAAATAAGCCCTCTCTAGCAACAGTTTTTTGAACCTCTGAAACATCGGCAAGCTTGAGTGTATCTACTACTGGCGTTGCTAGGATGCCGCCGTCATTGCCATCTCTCAATTCGTTGATGAGTGATTGAACGTCACTTATTTTAATACAAGGTCTGACAGCATCGTGCACCAGCACCCAATCCTCTTCATTGGCAAATTCCGTTAAAGTGTTAAGAGCATTTAATACAGAATGAAAACGCTCTTTACCACCTTCGGCAATAGCGAGCATTTTGCCGTGTTTTTGGTAAGCGGAAGTGTGGAAGTGTTCATCGTCTTGAGATATAGCGACGACACAGCCAAGAATGTCATCCATTTTAA
>JBBWVR010000049.1:0-2724 GCA_050256315.1 Gammaproteobacteria bacterium
GAGAATCAAAAGGGTGAGCCAATCTGACCAAACTAATAGACTGATTGTATTCCATAAATTGTCAAAAAAATCGCCCATGGTCTCCCGCTTTGATAGCGCCAATTTTACAATAGTTTCTTGGGGTAGAGCGCGATCTCACCAAAGAGATCTGTGCATAAATCATTGTAGATTTGGTAGTGGGATTTATTTGAAGAAAAAGCTTAATTCCCTCGTAGAATGAGTGTTGCATCGGTGATGGTGTGGAACGAACCAAAAATCACAATTCTTTGTGTGTCTTCCAAAGCCAGCGCCTTGTCGATTGCACTGCTCATGTCCGGGCAAACCGTTGTCGTCAGTGAGGCGTCAAATTTAGACTGTAAAAACTCAATTTGTATGGCGCGCTCAACGTCAAGCGGCACCAAAAACCAATGCGTGAATGCATTTTTTGCCAGGTCGATCATATCGTCGATATTTTTATCAGCAAGCGCTGAGAAAATAGCCACTGTTTTGGCGTCAGAGGTTTGCAGGGTGTCGACAAGCTTTTCCACCGCCGCCGAGTTATGGGCAACGTCAAGAATCACTTGTTTGTCACCAACTGTCATTTTTTGAAATCTAGCAACCGCGTTGGCTTGCTCAAACCCAGACTCAATCAAATCGCTCGAGATAGGAAACTGAGATTGCAGTGTTTTAATAACCCTTAGGGCGACGGCTGCATTGTGTTTTTGATGCTCGCCCTCTAAGCCAATTTTCCCAGCATAGGGTTTGTTGACAAATTCAATTAAGGCATTGATTTTTCTACCATAATTCACAAGTGTACTGGGTGGGTTCTTGTCGCCACAAATACAGACCTTGTTTGCTCGCATGATGCCTGCTTTTTCTCGACCAATGAGCTCGCGCGTATCGCCTAAATAATCTGTGTGATCAATAGCAATGTTGGTGATAACGCAGATGTCATTATCGACCACGTTGACAGAATCTAGTCTTCCACCAAGTCCTACCTCGAGGATGGCGATGTCAATTTTAGCATTAGCAAAAATTTGCAAGGCTGCTAAAGTTGAGAATTCGAAATAAGTGAGAGAAACGCCACCTCGAATTGTCTCAATGGCTTCGAAAGCGTTGATAATCCTATCGTCAGAGACTAGCTTTCCGTCAATAGCGAAGCGCTCGTTGTAATCGATTAAATGCGGTGAAGTAAAGCGTCCAACCTTATACTCTGATTGGCTGTAAACACTGTCAATAAAGGCAATGGTTGAGCCTTTGCCGTTGGTGCCGCCAACGGTAATAACTTTGAATGGCGCGCCGTTTGGAAAAAGTTTGCTATAAACAACCTCAATGCGCTCTAAGCCAAGGTCGATGGCGGACGCGTGCAGACTTTCTTGCCAGCTTAGCCAGTCATCTAGCGTGTTTAGTCTTCCCAAAACTCACCCTCGATAGCGTCGTCTTTCTTCTCACGTTTTTTTTCAGTGGGAGGGGTTTGGCTCATTTTGTAAGTGAACATTGTATTTCTCTGGCTGAAGACCTTTGATGCATTTTTCTCGAGAATGTTGTTAATAAAATATCTTCTAGACAGTGGAATCAGACCTAATAAGCCGATGGTGTCGGTAATAAAGCCTGGGGTTAATAACATAACGCCCGAGATTAAAATAACCACACCTTCCATCATTTCGAAAGCAGGCGTTTTCCCTTCCGCCATACTTCTTTGCGCTTTAGCCATCGTTGACCAGCCTTGGTGTTTTAAAAGTGATGAGCCAATGAGAGCGGTGATAATGACCAGAAATACTGTGGAGAAGCCGCCGATGGCATTACCAACACTGACCAATACATAAATCTCCAGTAATGTCACAACTACAAATAAAGGAAATAACATTTAAACTCCTTTTGTATTAGTAAAAAGTATATCCCACACGCCATGGCCGAGTCGCTGTCCGCGATTCTCAAATTTTGTTAGTGGCCGATGCGTGGGTCTTGGAGAATATATATGGTCGCCAAGGCTGTTTTTAAAGTGGGGGTGCGCCTCCAGAGTTTTCATGATGTGCTCGGCGTAGTTTTCCCAATCGGTGGCGATATGGATAATGCCGTGCGTTTTTAGCTTGTCAGCAAGCAAATCTAGCAGGCTTGTTTGCAGAATACGCCTTTTATGATGCTTTTTTTTATGCCATGGATCCGGGAAAAACAATTGAAAAGCGGAGAGGCTGTCGTCTTTAATATGATGCTTTAAAACCTCAATTGCATCGTTTTTAATAATTTTCAAATTATTCAGTTGATGTTTATTTGCTTCATTGATAAGCCTGCCGACGCCTGCTTCGTAAACCTCAATACCTAAAAAGTTAGTTTGCGGTTGGTCGATAGCCATTGCAAGCAGGCTATCGCCGTTGCCGAAGCCAACCTCAAGTATCACGTCTTGGTTTGTGGTAAACAGTTCGCTAAAGTTAAGAATCGTATCGTTGACAAGTTCAATGCCATAATTTGGCCAGAGTTCATTAAGGCCAACTCTTTGGGCTTTTGAAAGTCTACCAGAGCGCCTGACAAAGCTTTGAATGGTGCGCATGTGTTTATTTTCACTCATAGTGGGGGCTTTTGCATAAGCCAGTTGAGATTTGATAGTGGGATTTTGATTATTTTATAAGGCATAATTTTTTGAGACTCTACTTGTTATCTAGTGATGAAATTTAACGCATGGAAAATGGAATAAACCCCCTATCTCAAAGGACTGAGGTTTGTAATGTTAAAAAGTGTAGAAAAATT
>JBBWVR010000050.1:0-8252 GCA_050256315.1 Gammaproteobacteria bacterium
TTATTCACAAGTATAGCCAGAGATCCACCGATTTCAAGTGCATTGCTTGGCTTGTCAGCAATTTTATGTACACGTGCAGCCGAAGTAATAAAGACAAAGCGCAGTTCATCGCCCAATTTGCTTAATGCTTGGAATGCCACGTCATCACAATAAATATCGATTTCTGCATCAAGGGAAGATCCAATGGCTTTATCGCGGCGCATTTCTTCTAATTGCTTGCGAATGTGGGTGTTAATATCCCTTGCCACTTCAATAGATTGATTGCTATATTCTCCCGCAAGATCCTCGTACCAAGTCTCCAGGAAAATACTGTTATCGCTTGCACAAGGCATATGCTGCCATATCTCCTCAGCAGTGAATGAAAGTACCGGTGCCAACCAGCGCACCATCGCCTGTGAGATATGATACAAAGCGCTTTGTGCAGAACGGCGCGCCAAGGAATCTGCCTGCGTTGTATATTGGCGATCTTTAATAATATCTAGATAAAAACCACCCAAATCGTTGGTACAAAAATTAAGGATTTGCTTCATTACGTGGTGGAAATTGTAATCGCTGTATTCGACCAATACTTGTGTTTGCAATTCTGCCGCTTTGGAGACAATCCAGCGATCCAACACCAGCATCTCGTTAGCTGCCACTATGTCACTACTCGGGTCAAAACCTTCCATATTAGCCAGCATAAAGCGCATTGTATTGCGAATACGGCGATAAGCGTCGGCACTACGCTTCAAGATTTCATCAGATATGGTCATTTCACCCGAGTAATCGGTACTACCAATCCACAGTCTAAGAATATCTGCGCCTAATGAGTTTGTAATTTTTTGTGGTGGAATGACATTACCGACCGATTTACTCATCTTGTGTCCGTTTTGGTCAACCGCAAATCCGTGTGTTAGCACCTGTTTGTACGGCGCCTTGCCATGAATCGCACATGAAGTAATAAGAGATGACTGGAACCAGCCACGATGCTGATCCGATCCCTCTAAGTATAGGTCAGCAACATCCGTCAAACAATCTCGAGCCCTTAAAACCGCGTAATGGCTAACGCCTGAATCAAACCAAACATCAAGTGTATCGGTGGTTTTTTCATACTCAGAGGCTTCTGCGCCAAGCACATCGGCAATATCCAATGTAAACCAAGCATCAATACCATCTTTTTCAATTCTTTTGGCGACCACTTCAAATAGTGATTCAGTATCTGGATGCAACTCACCTGTTTGTTTATGCACAAACAAAGTAATTGGCGCACCCCAGAATCTTTGGCGAGAAATACACCAATCTGGACGGTTGCCCACCATTAGCTCAATACGCTTTTGACCCCAGTCTGGAATCCACTTAACATTCGGAATTTCAGTGTTTACCGTCTCTCTTAAGCCATTTTTGGTCATTGAGATAAACCACTGTGGTGTCGCTCTAAATATTACCGGCGTTTTATGACGCCAACAATGTGGATACGAGTGCGACAAAGAGTTGTGATAAACCAGTGTGTTATTGGTCTTGAGTAGTTCAATAATCGTCGCATTGGCTTTGAAAATAAACTCACCGCCTACGTACTCAACATCATCAAAAAACACACCTCGCCCATCAACTGGGCAATCAACTGGCAAGTTGTACTGGAGGCCAACTGCATAATCTTCTTGACCATGAGCAGGTGCTGTGTGCACAGCGCCAGTACCCGCCTCAGTAGTAACATGATCACCCAAAATAACAGGCACTTGCTTATCTAAAAAAGGATGCTGAAGCAGCATGCCTTCAAGCTCACTGCCTTTGTATTTAGAAGTTTGCACAGTCGCGTCATCAAAACCAAAGCGCTCAATAGTCGCTTCTTGTAAATCAGAAGCCAAAAGATATGAATGACTGGGTGTATCCACAACAACATAGTCAAGATCGGGATGCAATGCGACCGCTTCATTGGCGGGCAAAGTCCACGGTGTTGTTGTCCAAATAACAACCGAGGTTGGTTTGTCTAAATCAATAACGTCACTCTTAACAACTCTAAAAGCAACATCAACTGCCTCTGACGTTTTGTCTTTGTATTCAACTTCCGCCTCAGCTAGAGCAGATGAACACTCGGTGCACCAATGAACCGGTTTGTAGCCTTTTGACAAATGGCCGTTTTCGACAATTTTGCCTAATGCACGTACGATGTCAGCTTCGTAGTTAAAGCTCTTTGTTAAATATGGATTGTCCCACTCACCCAAAACGCCCAAACGCTTAAAGTCTGCCTTCTGCTTGTCAATTTGCTTGTCAGCATAATCACGGCAAGCTGTTCTGAAATCGTCGGCATTGATTTTGTGGCCAACTTTGCCTTTCTTTTTTTCTACATTATGCTCAATTGGCAAGCCATGACAATCCCAGCCCGGAACATACGGCGCATCAAAACCTGAGAGTGTTTTGCTTTTGACAATAATGTCTTTTAAAACTTTGTTAACCGCATGGCCAATATGAATATCGCCGTTGGCATAAGGAGGGCCATCATGCAAAATAAACTTAGGTTTCCCTTTAAATTTATCACGGATTTGTTGATACAAATCATCTTGCTCCCAGTTCGATAAAAAGCCACCCTCACGATTGGCCAAATTTGCTTTCATTGGAAAGCCAGTCGCGGGTAAATTTAAGGTGGATTTGTAATCTGACATGAAGCTGGGAAATAATAAGGCACAAAGGCGTTATTATACTTCAGGTATAAGGATTATTACTGTCGAAAATGTTGTTGAAAATACGCTATTTTTTCAAAAACTTAATATTGTTTATCAGCTCGATAATTTTACCAATTTAAGTAGTGCTTCCACTTGTTTTGGCTTGAGATGTTCCACTCTATTTGCGCGTAAATCATCGGGCAGTCGGATATCGCCAAAACGCACTCGAATTAATCGCGACACTGTGAAATCTAAGGCTTCCCACAAACGTCTGACTTCACGCTTTCTGCCCTCGCGCAACACCACTTTATACCAACGATTAGCGCCTTCACCGCCGCCTTGGGTGACTCGGTGAAACTTAGCAAAGCCATCTTCTAGCTCGATGCCTTCGGTCAGTTGCAAAATATGTTCATCCTCAACTTTACCTAAAACACGCACTGCATACTCTCTATCCACCTCAGAACTCGGGTGCATTAATTTATTAGCAAGATCGCCATTGTTGGTAAACAATAACAAACCTGCAGTATTAATGTCTAATCGACCAACCATTATCCAACGTGTGTTTTCTGGCAAAAGATCAAACACAGATTTACGCCCTTCCTCGTCTTTTGCGCTACAAACATAACCCGCTTGTTTATTTAGAATAATGACCTTAGTCTCATCTTCATGGTAGCGTTTAAGGTCGATAAATCGACCATCAATAGCCACTTGATCCATAATCGTTCCTTTGTCACCAAGCTTGGCTTCGTGATTATTAACAGTCACTCTACCCTGCTCAATCAGGCGTTCAGCCCAACGTCTTGAGCCATAGCCAGCATTAGCAATTAGTTTTTGTATTCTTTCAGACATGATTTAAATTATAATTAATAAGTAAGACCCATAGCTTCGCGTACATCTTCCATGGTTTCTTTGGCAACAGTTCGAGCGCGCTCAGAGCCTTCAAAGATAATCTCTTGAATCAAGTTAGGGTCCGACTGATATTTTGCAATACGTTCTTGCATAGGACCTAACTCATCAACAACAGACTTGATCAACGGTGTTTTGCATTCAATACAACCCATCTTTGCCTTAGTACAGCCTTCAACCACCCAATCAAGCGTCTCTTGCGAAGAATACACTTGGTGCAATTGCCAAACAGGACATTTAGAAGGGTCACCAGGATCGGTTAGTTTAACCCTTGCAGGATCGGTTGGCATTTTTTTAATTTTTTGCTCAACTTCAGCTGGTTCGTCTCTTAATGAAATTGTATTGTTATAAGATTTTGACATCTTTTGACCGTCTAATCCAGGCATTTTCGACGCTTTTGTCAACAATGATTCTGGCTCTGGCAAAATGATTTTACCGACACCTTCAATATAACCCAGCAATCTTTCGCGATCACCAAGGGTAATGTTTTGCTGCTCACCCAATAATGCTTTTGCTTTAATTAGCGCTTCATCATCGCCTGTTTCTTGGTAACTTTTTCTTAGACTTCGATACAGCTTAGCTTGTTTTTTGCCCATTTTAGTGGCGGCAGTTTCTGCTTTTTCTTCAAAATCAGCCTCGCGACCATAAACATAATTAAAGCGGCGCGCCACTTCTCGTGTCAATTCTACATGAGCCACTTGATCTTCACCGACAGGCACTAAACCTGCCTTATATATGAGAATGTCAGCACTTTGCAACAGTGGATAGCCAAGAAAGCCATAAGTTGCCAAATCCTTGGTTTTAAGTTGCAATTGTTGGTCTTTATAAGACGGCACCCTCTCCAGCCAACTCAACGGTGTTGACATTGATAGCAATAGATGCAGTTCTGCATGCTCAGGCACCTTGGATTGAACAAAAATCGTTGATGTATTAGGATTAATACCAGCAGCCAACCAATCCACCACCATTTCAGAAACGTTCCTTTCAAGATCAATTTTGTCTGAATAATGGGTGGTAAAGGCATGCCAATCGGCCACAAAAAAGTAAGAATCATACTCGTTCTGCAATTCGAGCCAATTTTTCAGAACGCCGTGATAATGCCCCAAGTGTAGACGACCGGTTGGTCGCATGCCCGATAGTACGCGGTGATCTTTCATTTTAAGAATATTTAGTGTTCGATTTAATAGTGGGAATTATACCCAAAGGGTGTATTGTTCGTGGTCTCAGAAGTACTGTTCTTGGTGATCTTACAAAGATGTTTGAGCGTAGTGTTCAATGCCATCCAAAACTAAATTATCATAAATATCAACAGCCACATTTATCGAAGAGGCCACGTCTTTTGCCCCACCGCCAGTGAGGATGACCTTTGAATTTGTGTAACGATCCAAAAAATCATCAATTTGAATTTTAATACTTGAAATAAGCATACTTTCAGTGCCGCCAAGCCAAGCGGCTTTGGTGGCATTCTGTAGGCCAGAAAAACCCTTTAAGTTACTATTTGTGGCAAATTTATCAAAGCTAGATCGAAGTGCGGCAAGTCCAGGCATAATCAAGCCACCTTGGTGTTTACCTGTTTCGGCAACAACGTCAATTGTTAAGGCGCTGCCAATATCAATAATAAGCAAATTTTTATTTGGGTGGTGCTTCTGTGCACCCAACATCGCTAAAAAGCGGTCCACACCCAACTCATTAGGGATCGGATAAGCAACACTGAGCGTCTTGTATTCTGCTGGCGTTCTGATGATAATGAGAGAGGGGAACTTTTGCTTAATAGCCTCAACGCTTTCATGATGCGCAACATGACTCAACCAAGCAGCAGAACACGCAGGCAATGAGTCAGGCGAAAAATCCTCAATTGATTGAGTGACGACAGCCGAATCAGTCAGTCGCCACTTGATCGCGCTGTGGCCGATATCAATAAGTAAATTAGAGGATTGGTCCATCCATCAAAGCCTGATTAATCCATAAATGGGTCAAAATACTGGCACCGTAGCCCAATGCAATTGCCCAAATCCACTTGAAATGCGAGACAAAAGTATAGTGGCCTTTTGACTGACCCATCAACGCAACACCCGCGGCAGAACCAATAGACAGTAGGCTGCCACCTACACCAGCAGTTAGCGTTACCAACAACCACTGACCCAAAGACATGTCTGGTTGCATAGTCAAAACAGCAAACATCACCGGTATATTATCAACAATCGCCGAGAGGATGCCCACCAAGATATTGGCATATGTTGCGCCAAGTTGGACATACATTGCCTCAGATGCGAGCGCTAAATAACCCATAAAGCCAAGACCACCAACACTGATTATCACCCCAAAAAAGAACAGTAACGTGTCCCACTCTGCGTTGGCAATCTTACGAAAAACATCAAAACGCTCAAAGGTAGGTTCGCCTGCAAGGCGTCTTTTAACAAAATAGCTCACCACCATTAAATAACCCAAGCCCGTCATCATTCCCATAGCTGGCGGCAAATGAAGGAAGTTGTGGAAGCTTACCGCTGTTGCGATAGTCAGTAAAAACATCACTGTGATCACCAGTCCACCATCTTTAATGGTGACACTTTGCTCAATCGCCGCTGGAGTGTCGTTCTTAATGAAAAAGTGCATAATCGCCGCTGGTATAACAAAATTAACCAATGAAGGAATAAACAAACTAAAGAATTGCTCGAAGCTAACAATTCCTTTTTGCCACACCATTAAAGTCGTAATGTCGCCAAATGGACTGAAGGCGCCACCAGCATTAGCGGCGACAACAATATTAACAAAGGCAATGGATATAAAACGATTATTGCCACTACCCACCGCCATCACTACCGCGCCCATGATAAGTGCCGTTGTTAAGTTGTCTGCAATCGGAGAGATAAAAAATGCCAAAAATCCAGTTAACCAAAATAACTGCCTGAAGCTAAAACCTTTATTAATAAGCCAAACTTTTAAACGCTCAAAAATCAATCTTTCGCGCATTGCCTCAATATAAGTCATCGCCACAAGAAGGAACAAGAACAACTCCACATACTCAAGAAAGTTGTGTCTTAATGCCGCTTCAGCCGCATGAGGCAGGCCCTGATCCACATAAACCCAGCCAATTATCGCCCAGATAATACCAGCAACAAGAATGACTGGTTTTGATTTTCTAAAATGCGTGAACTCTTCCACCATCACAAAAATGTAGGCGATAACAAATAAAGTTAGTGCAAGGTAGCCCGCCCAATGGCCGGTTAGATCCAGTGTTTCGCCACCAACCGATGCAAGTGCAGCAACGGGGAAAAAAGATAGTAATAATGCAAATAGTTTATTCATGTTCAATGCGAGTAAGAATAGCGCCATCAACGCCATTCAAGGTTATAAGATCGTCCTTATGCACCACCTCAAGTGTTGCCAGACATAAAAATTCAGAATCAGATTTTACTTGAGAAACTACAATACCGCTTGCTTTAGCGGACTTAGAACTTTCACAATATAAACTATCGCCAACAGACAAGGGTTCGCTAGATTTAAACGCAAACAAGCGTCGCTTTGCTTTGCCCAAATAATGAAGCCTTGCAACCACTTCCTGACCTGGGTAACAGCCTTTAGTAAAATTCACCCCAATTTCATCAATATCCAAGTTTAGCATTTGCGGAACAAATAACTCAGTTGTTGCGTGAGTCACTTCTGGCAAAGCTGTTTCTATACACGCCTTAGTCCATTCATCTTGACTGGAAATCTCAATATTGGCAGCATTATCTTGCACAACAACAGCAACAGATAAGCGCTGGTTAATTCTATAGGCGTTATTAGATGTTGCACCAATATGGCCAATTTGAGTGTATTCGTTGCTTATATCCTCAATAACCACATCCGACATTAAAACAAACATCCTCAGTCGAGGTAAAAGGGCTTCAACAAGATCCCCAGGAAGTGACAAAAGAAAATCATCGCCATCACGCATCACCCAAAATAACGCCAAGATTTTGCCTTGGTGCTGACAATAAGCACCGAGTTGTGCGTTGCCAACATCAAGCTTGCTAATATCATTGCTCAGTTGTGCTTGGAGGAAGTTCTCAGCATCGGCACCACTGAATTTTAATAAAGTACGATTAGTTAATTGGTAGGGCATTTTAAAAAGTATATTGGAAAATTAGTGAAAACAATAAAGGTATTTTAAACACTTTTTAAGCGCACATAAAAAAACCCCGGAGCGAACCCCGGGGTTTTAACGTTTAACTTAAACTTAAAAGTTAACTGTTTTTCTAAGAAGTCTTAGAAAGAAACAGAGGCTTTAAGCGTAAGTGCATCGTCAGTCGTATCATATGTAGCTGTCAAGCTTGCACCTGAAGTTAGATCACGGCTAACTGACACAGTTGTGTTACCAGCGTTTGTGATTGTAACAGTGTTGCCAGCAAGACCCATAGAAGCCGTTACTGCACCAGCGTCGTCAATTTTAAGGGTTACACCGTTAAGCGTGGTAGACACATCCCAAGTTGTTACACCAGCAGATGTACGTGCAATGTTAACATCCATGCCCGCTAGAGTAGCAGATGCTTTAGTTGTACCACTAAGTACATGCGTAATAGCGATACCGGCAACTGTAGAAGTCACTGTCACTTTACCTGCATCATCAAGAGCGATATTGATATCACCCGCTAGCACGTCTAGAGAAAGCGTAACACCTCTTTCATCAACCGCAGTCTTGTCACTAGCTTCATCGTCATTTGACAT
>JBBWVR010000051.1:0-3392 GCA_050256315.1 Gammaproteobacteria bacterium
CTTTTAGTGGTGATACTCTCTAGCACAACAATTAATAATTTTTGCAAAAGGATAGCCAAACAAAGTGTCCAGTCGATTGAATACAAGCCGTTTTTGCGCTTTCACATAGCGAATTGCCTCAACCAAGAAACAAATAATACGCTTGGCGAGTTTTTACTAAGCACCATAAAAGATCGCCAAACTGGCGCGGTGTTGCTTCAGTGCGAATCACTTGATTTGGAAACACTTAATAACACAGACTTTATTGACTTTAATATTTTATTATCAACGGCAATTTCCCACCTTATTGGTGTGCCCAATCTTGACTCGATGTCGGGCAAATTCTACGCACGCTTTAGTGTTAAAAATGAAGACAATAGCGATAGCTACCTTCGTCAAGCGCATCGCCGTATGGAGCTTCATACAGACGGTACCTATGTTAAAGAACACACCGACTGGGTTATTATGCAGAAAATGCTTGAAGTTGATGTTAAAGGTGGCGAGTCACTTCTTCTGCACGTTGATGACTGGCAAGACCTAGGCAAGTTTTACAATCATAAATTGGCAAAAGAAGATATTCAGTGGGGATCGCCACCGAGTAAAAATGTAGGCTACAAAACCTACCATCCCGTTTTTCTTAAGGAACAGAAAAAAGGTGAGCCGCGCATGTCATTCATTGATCAATTTGCCGAGCCACTTAATATTGAGCAGGGCTTGTACCTTTACGAAGTCGGTGAATCCCTGGAATCAGAAACCAACATGTTTGGTGTTGGGCTGTGTGAGGGAAGTATGCTTATTATCAACAACTACTTTTGGCTACACGGTCGAGATAAATTTATTGCCGAAAAGAATCTTCACAGAGAACTTCTGCGCCAACGAGGCGCTTTTATTGAGAACGCACTTGTTGAGCAAAAAGCGGTATAGTATTTAAAAAAAAATTAACTATTTATTATGTACGATTTCATAATCATCGGTGGTGGTATTGTGGGTGTTTCTACAGCTCTGTCTTTAATGTCCGAGCACCCAAACAAAAAGATTCTCTTGCTAGAAAAAGAGCGCTTATTTGCCACCCATCAAACTGGACACAATAGTGGCGTTATTCATGCAGGGGTTTATTATCAGCCCGACAGCCTGAAAGCTCAATTTTGCAAAGAGGGCTTAAAGGCAACAATAAAATTTTGTTCAAAATACGATATACCTTTTGAGCAATGCGGCAAATTATTGGTCGCCACCACGCAAGCCGAGCTAGATCGAATGAACGAGTTGTTTAATCGTTGCCAGCATAATGAAATTGAGGTTGAATTACTGAACAAACATCAATTAAAACAAATTGAGTCAAATATCACAGGTCTTGGTGCTATTTTAGTCAAATCAACTGGCATTGTTGATTACCAGCTTGTTACACAAAAAATGGCTGAACAATTTGAGGCCTTAGGTGGAGAGTATTTACTGGACACTAAAATCACCAACCTCAATGAAGATTCAAATTCTATTGAAGTGGTAACCAAACACGAGATATTCAGAACAAAATATTTGATTAGCTGCGCCGGCTTAATGGCTGATCGCATTGTGAAACTACTCAATATACCCACAGATTTCCAAATTATTCCTTTTCGCGGCGAATACTACCAACTGCCACAAGAGTGCAATAAACTTGTCGATCACCTTATCTATCCAATCCCCGATCCAGACCTGCCATTTCTTGGCATTCACTTAACCAAAATGATAGACGGTAGTGTGACTGTTGGCCCCAATGCAGTTCTTGGATTTAAGCGAGAAGGCTACAACAGGGTTAACTTCAGTTTTAAAGACTCATTGCAAATGCTGCTCTTTAAAGGCTTTTACAGGGTAATCGGACAAAATTTACGACCAGGCATTAAAGAAATGCTGAACTCTGTCAATAAACGCGGATACTTGAGGCAAGTGCAAAAATATTGCCCCTCAATCAATCTTAAAGATTTGCAGCCCTACCCTGCAGGTGTGCGCGCTCAGGCTGTATTAAAAGATGGCACACTGGTGCACGACTTTCTTTTTGCACAAAGTAAACGATCCATCCATGTGTGTAACGCGCCCTCTCCGGCTGCAACCTCAGCAATACCCATTGGAAGATACATTACAGAGAAAGCAAGTGCATCGTTTAAGCAGCTGAACTAGACTGAAAGAATTGTCCAATCATGGCGCTAAAATCTTGAGATCCAACCGTTGGACCACATTTATCAAGTTGAATAAGTGCTGGATCAACCACTTCTTTGGGAATGGTAAGCGCACTTCGTAATGCTAAAATCTCAGCAGTAAAGTCCACCAAAAACTCGGGATGAGCTTGAATAGTTAATACGCTATTATCAATATAAAAACCTGCATTTTCACAAAAATCTGAGCTTGCATAAATGACAGCGTCTTTAGGCGGCTCAACCACTTGGTCTTGATGAATGATATTAAGGGTGATATCATCACCAAGGTTACTCATCCAGCTGGCTTTGTTATTAAGTTGGTAAGTATCGAGACCAATGCCCCAACCTTTGTTGGATTTTTGAACAAGACCGCCAAGCGCTTGCGCAATGATTTGGTGACCGAAGCAAATACCTACTAGCGGTAACTTATTATGATAAATCTCGGTGATGAGTTGGCTCAATGTTGAAATCCAAGGGTGTAACTCATATACGCCATGCTTTGAACCAGTGATAATCCAACCATCACATTCATTAAT
This sequence comes from Gammaproteobacteria bacterium, assembly GCA_050256315.1. Taxonomy (GTDB): domain Bacteria; phylum Pseudomonadota; class Gammaproteobacteria; order PS1; family Pseudothioglobaceae; genus Pseudothioglobus. Next base: position 2,687 of record JBBWVR010000051.1, read on the forward strand.
AACCTGAGGAAATTCACCATCACAAGCCTCATATGTCCTAAATTCAAACGCATACTCGTTACCACTAAGGAGTGCAACAAACATCTCTGCGTAACTGCCATAGGTATCAATTAGTTCATCGGGTGCTTTGCCAACTTGCAAAATGCCAATTTTCATATTTTTTATCGCTAAATCAATTTGTGATCACATTATTTTACACTTTTATATGAAAAAATTTTCCATAAATACCATTATTTTCATATAAAATAAAGAAACAGCGTATTTTCGTGATCACAGTTATTTTATAGATAAGGATAAGCATCTCATGAGTGATTTTGAGGATGTCACCACAGACCAAGCATTTAGTAAAAAAAGTCTTTATGGTAGAGATGGTGAAATGACTTACAGTGGTGCACTCAGTTTTTTGCGCCGCAAATACACCAAAGATTTGAGCGGTGTTGATATTGCGATTAGTGGTATTCCTTTTGATGCAGCAACAAGCTTTCGCCCTGGTGCGCGTTTTGGTCCAAAAGCAATAAGAGAGGCCTCAGTTCAACTGGCAGAATTACTTGCCTTTCCTGATGGTATTGACCCTTTCAAAACTTTGGCCGTTATCGATTATGGTGATTGCTCGCTAGACTATGGTTATCCAACCGAGGTGGTTGAACAAATACAAAAACACGCTAAGAGAATTCTTGACTCTGGCAGTGAAATGCTGACCTTTGGT
>JBBWVR010000052.1:0-1957 GCA_050256315.1 Gammaproteobacteria bacterium
GATGGTAGTGTGGGGTCTCCCCATGTGAGAGTAGGACATTGCTAGGCTTTTATTTGAAAAACCCCAACACCTTACGCGGTCTTGGGGTTTTTTATTGCCTGTGTAAAAGCATGAACTGAATACCTTTATTGAAAATTTATGATGTTATCAAAATTAGCATTTCATATTCTTATATACTTTGATACTTTTATATAATAGAAACTTAAAATAAGCTATTTTCTTATGTCAAATTACACTCCTCTCACCCTCGCAGCTAAAGCATTATCAATTAATTTAAATGAACAACAATACGGGAGTATTGTTGAAATTGGTGCCGGTCAAGAAGTCGCTCGTAACTTCTTTAGAGTTGGCGCTGCTGCAGGAACCATAGCCAAAACCAGTTCGGCTTATGATATGGCGGTTAGTGATGCAATTTATGGCAAAACTGGTCGTTACGTCAGCCGAGAGCGGGTTGAAAAAATCCTTAATTATGAGTTTCAATTGTGCGTTGATCGTTTAGAGAGCACCCGACCAGATGACAGTACTTTTTTTGCTTATGCGGCAAGCGTAGAAGCTAAGGCATATAAACGAGAAAATGAATGCCATGGTTGGATTGGCATTCAATTTCAAGGAGAAGCCAAACAAAATCCGCCCAATCAGGTTGTTTGTCATGTCCGTATGCTTAACAAAACGAACGAACAACAGTCAGAGGCACTTGGTATATTAGGCGTAAATTTAATTTACGCATCCTTTCATTATCGACATGATGAAAATATTTTTATTCAATCACTAAAAGATAACCTTGGTGATAATCGTATAGAAATCGATTTAATTCATTTTTCTGGCAATCATTTTAAAGAGGTTGATAATTGTTTAGCGAGTTTATTGCTGGTAGAAAATTGGCTAACTCGAGCGGTCATGTTTGACAATCAGGGCAACCCAGCAGTGCCTCGGGATGTGCTTTATAAAAAACCAACTGTGGTGACGCGAGGCTCCTTTAAGCCGCCCACTAAAGTACATTTGGATATGACAGAATGTGGCGTTCGCTTATTATCTGAGGTCACACAATCAAATGAAGAGGAAACGGTTCGTCTGGCTGAAATTTCAATGTCTCAGCTGATTTCTGAGAAAAAAGTGGATAACAAAGATTTTCTTGCACGAGTCTCTTTGGCTAACTCATTAGGCATGCATGTTGTATTATCAGATTATGTGCGTTATTTTAGTCTCAGTTCATGGCTTCGCCGACACACCAATCAACCGATTGCAATTTTAATTAAAGCTATTGATCTGCCATATGTTTTTAATGACGATTTGTATCAAACGCTAGAAGGCGGCACTTTGGAAGGACTAGGAAAACTATTCCATAATGATACCAAGGTGCTGGTCTATCCTGCTTTCGAAGACGGTCGTTTCATTGACCTAGCCAATGCGCCTAAACCAGAAAATTTAAAGCACATTGTTACACAGTTAATACAAAATAATAAATTGATACCAATTGAGCGCTTTTCAAATGATGTGGTTGGTATTTCTGCTCGTGAAACGATGAAAGCAATCCTAGCTGGAGAAAATGGCTGGGAAGAGAATCTACTGCCAGAAACGATTGAAATAATCAAACAAAACAATCTATACGGAATTAATAAAAAATCTGATAGCTAGACGGTATTGTCATAAAGTTCCAGTTCTCCTGTATTTCATATAGGAGAGATCGACATTGGTTTTTTTGAAGTCAAAATTAGCCGTTAATACCAAGGCTTAGAGCTCAGTTAAGTTTGAATAGAAGGGTTTTTATTGTGGCCCTCCTTTATTGGTTTTGAGCTGTCATTAAGTTTCAGAATATACTTGACCTAAATCGACGGTGATAATTACTCAACTAGCACGATATTAAGGCTTTGTATAATACAGCTCCTTGACAGCAATTGTCAGTTACAACCATCGTCTGTAGTTTTCTTGCTGTTGTCAGATAGCCAAGCAACCATCA